>DASXIH010000079.1:0-2228 GCA_036498125.1 Thermoanaerobaculia bacterium | reverse complement strand
TGACGCCGCGCATGAGCGGACGAGACGTCCGCTCCCCTTAGGCTCATGACTCGGGGGCGACCTCGCCGACCGTGTCGACGCTCTTCTTCAGCGTCGTGACGTAGACGACGCCGAGGACGCCGCTGATCGTGAGCATCGCGCCGACGGCGGCCATCGGCGGAATGACCTCGTGCAGGAGCGTCGCGCCGAGCGCCATCGAGACGATGACGGCGAGCTGGGAGATCACGCCGACCGTCATCGCGTCGACCCAGCGCAGCGAGAACGTCATCAGCAACTGACCGACGATGGCGAAGAGCGCCGTTCCGGCGAGTGCGGAGATCGAGCTGCGCTCCGGCACGTGCCAGGGGAACGAAAACGGGAGACAGACCATCAGTCCCAGCAGGTTGAAGCTCATGTAGACCGACCACGAGTTCTCGGACCGCCGCGCGGCGCGGATGGTCGTGACCGCGAGCCCGCTGCACATCGCGCCGGCGATGGCGCAGAGCTCCCACCGGCCGAAGCCGAGGACGTCTCCGGGATGCGCGTGCGCGCGGACGACGAGGTAGACGCCGGTGAGCGCGACCGGCAGCGGGAAGAGGACCTTCGCGCTGATCCGCTCGCCGATGAAGAGGACGGAGAAGACTCCGCTGAAGAGGGGAGCGGTGTAGTTCAGCAGCGTCGCCACGCCGACGTCGATGTGTGCGATCGCGGCGAAGTAGAGGAGCACCGTCATTCCGCCGAAGAAGCCGCGGATCAGCAGGAGGTCGACCCGCCGGAACTGAAAGGCGAGGTGTCGGTAAGCCGGGATCAACAGGCACGGAAGGATGCCGACAGCAAAGCGGACGCAGGCGACCTGCGGGCCGGTGAGCTGCGCGGACGCCAGCTTCGCGGCGAACGCCATGATTCCGAAGCACGTTGCGGAGACGGTCGTAAAAATGAGCGCGCGCTGGATGGGTGAGACCATTAAACTTCCGCAGCCTAACAAAATGGATCAGAACGTCCTGTATCGCGCCGCACAGGCGTCCGACCGCGATGTGATCGTCGATTTTCAGGTGGCGATGGCGCGGGAGACGGAGGAAGTGACGCTCGACCGCGACGTCTGCACGAAAGGCGTTGCCGCGGTGCTCGCGCACCCCTCTCTCGGCCAGTATTACGTTGCGGAAACGGACGGCCGCATCATCGCTTCGCTCCTCCTCACGTACGAGTGGAGCGACTGGCGCAACGGCGAGGTCTGGTGGATTCAGAGCGTCTACGTCATCCCTGAGAAACGCGGCCAGCGGGTTTACGCCGGGCTGTACGAACACGTGAAACGCCTCGCCGAGGCCGGGAAGTCAGTCCGCGGAATCCGCCTCTACGTCGACCGCCGCAATACCAGTGCGCAGGAGGTCTACACGCGCCTCGGCATGAACGGCGAGCACTACCAGGTGTTCGAATGGATGAAGAGCTAACCGGCTGAACGGCTGCGCGTCGAATATCGCAACATGCTGCTCGCGCCGCTCCTCTTCATTCTCGCCGCCACCCCTCCCGCGCCGACCGCCGACGCCGTTCTCGATCGCTATGCCGCGGCGCGTGGCGGCATCGAGAAGATTCGCGCGATCCGGACGGTCATCTTTCGCGGCGAGTATCGCGAAGGCGATCACGTCTCGCCGCATGCCGCGATGTCGCTGATGCGGCCGCACTACAAACTCGTCGGCGACGCCGAACGTCCCAATCCCGACTTCGCCGAAGGTTACGACGGCAGCGCCTGGGAGTACTACGGCGACCCAGGCATCGTCGTGAGGACCGTCGGCGCCGCTTCGGAGGCGGGCCGTCACGCCGTCTACATCGACGGGCTCCTCGGCTATCGCGAACGCGGCTGGCGCGTGGACGTCGCCGGCGAGGAGCGGATCGGCGAGCGGAAGGCGTGGCGATTGACCGTGACGATGCGCGACGGATTTCGTTACGACGCATTCTTCGATACGGAATCGGCGCTCTTGATCGCGGAGCGAAAGGCCGCGCCGATCCACGCTTTCGGTGAGAAGGTCACGTCGGAAGAGCGGATCGGAGACTACCGGGACGTCGACGGAGTGCTCTTTCCGTTCGAGCACCAGGAGGTGGAGATCGCCACGGGACGCGTGCTGAACGAGATGCATTGGAAGTCGATCACGCTCAATCACGACCTCGACCGCGCCAGCTTCTCACCGCCCGAGTGGAAGCGGACTCCCGCTCAGGAGCTGATCGCGCAGATCTTCGCGGAGCGCACCGACGAG
>DASXIH010000078.1:0-5549 GCA_036498125.1 Thermoanaerobaculia bacterium | reverse complement strand
CCGCTCCCCTTAGGATGAACCAGGCGTAGAGCAGGACGGGGAGTGAGGCGGAGAACATCACGAGGCCTTTGGCTGGTGTGATCGCGATCTTCATCCCCATGCGATTCGTGGCGACGATGGCGTCGAGCGCGCCGTGGAGGAAGGCGGCGGGCCAGATGCTGCCGCCGGCGTAGTAGAACCAGGCGATCGCGATGCCGAGGACGAACGCCCAGCCGACCTGCGCGAAGACGCGGAGCGGCTGCTGGCCGAAGAGCATGTTCGTCAGGTGCGGCAGGGCGAAGAAGACCGAGCTCACGACGGCGGCTTTGACGATCGCGTCGCGGCTGCGTCCCCACGCCTGCACGAACGCGAGGAAGATCAGCGCGCGGAAGACCAGCTCTTCGACGACGCCCGACATGAATCCGTCGACGGCGACGATCGCCGTCAGCCTCGGGTCGCGCATGTTCGGCGCCCAGGAGTGCGTGAAGAGGTACGGAAAGACGATCGCGAGATAAACCAGCGGAAGCAGGATGATCGCCCACGCTTTCACGCTGCCGGGATTCCGTATGCCGGCGTCCGCCGTCCAGCCGAGCACCGCGAGAACCACGATCGCGAGGATGCTGATGACGGCCCTCTCCGCGATCGCCACCACCTCGAGAAACATATCGGACCGGTCTTTGATCAGAGGATCCGGCAGAAGGATCATCGCGAGAAACCCGATGACGACGAGTAAGGCGAAGAGGGCCGGGTACCGCCGCACGGACGTCTCGATCTGGCGCATGTGTCGAGTACGGCGCGGTTAGACGGATGTTTCGATCGCAGAGAGGCGAACTTTTCGGGAAGTTGGCTGCTTCTCGGAAAGTCTGCGTGACTCTCGAAAAGCACAGGGGGGTGACCCGGGAAGCTGGTCCGACTTCTTGAAAAGCTGACGGTGCTGCTAGGAAAACCGCCCCAACTTCTCGAAAAGTGGGCGCTGATGCTCGGGAAGCGCGACCAACTTCTCGAAAAGCACAGGGTGCGACCCGGGAAGTTGGTCCGACTTCTCGAAAAGCTGATGGTGCTGCTCGGAAAACCGCCCCAACTTCTCCAATAGCGGGCGCTGCTGCTCGGGAAGCGCGACCAACTTCTCGAAAAGCACGTGCTGCGGCCCGGGAAGTTGGTCCGACTTTCCGAAAAGCACCCGATGCCGCTCGGAAAGCGCGTCCGGCTTCTCGAAAAGCGCCCGCTGCTGCTTCGGAAGTTCGAGCAACTTCCCAGGAAGCCCATGATGGTGCTTGGAAAACTTCGCCAACTTCCCGAGAAGTGCGCGCTCTTGCACGGAAAACAGGGGGTTAGATGCGGTGGGGGTCGGGGCGCCAGGTTTTGATGCGCGACTTCACGTTTTCGCCGCCGCGGTACTCGCCAGCGTAGATGGCGCGGACGTGCTCGGGCAGCTCCTCGTCGGTGCAGAAGCGGAGGGCGATGAGCTCGCGCGTCGAGATCTCGCCGATGCGGCCGCGCAGGTCGTCAGGGAGAACACTCTGCAGCCGGAGGATCTCTTCGAGCCGGATCAGGCGGTCCTGGATTCGCAGCGGGAAGGAGCGAACGCGCCAGGCGAGCCCGATCAGCGCGAGCGCGTAAACGATCCCCCAGATGGTGAGCCAGAACGGCCGCCGGTAGGCGACATACGTCAGGATCAGTACGTTGATCCCGAGGACCGGGACGACGAAGAAGTGATACAGCGGGTCGTAGGCACGGTGAGTCTTGTAAGACAGCGGTTCAGCCACGGCAAACACTCCTAAAAGATGTACTTCGGGTTCGCATGGACCGCGGCCAGCGCCTGGCGCAGCGCGGCGTCGGGGGTGACGCGGAAATGATGCGCCACTTTGAGCTTCACTTCTCCCCGCTCGTTCCGTAGCTCCTCGGGGAGGTCGGTGATGGTGATGGTGAGCGGGATCTCGCCGGAGTGTTCTTCCACGATGTCGCGGATCTTTTTCACCGTCTCCTCAGTCATCCTCGGGTACGGGACTTCGAGCGCGATCTCGCGGACTTTTTTGTCGCGGATGCCTTCGAGCTGGAGGATTTCGAGGGCGTTCAGCTCGGGGGTGATCGGGGCTTCGGTGAGGGCGGCGGCGTGGGAAGCGAAGGAGGGGGCTTCTTCCTCAACCGCCGGCAGGATTGCCGGCGCCCCACCGAACAGGTCGAAGTTGTTCGCGCGGTCGCCGTACTTCTCCTGCTCGATCTCTTTCGGATCGCGGTCGTCCTCGGCGTCTTCGAGCCGGATCTCGTACGCGGAGATGCGGGCGCGCGACTCAGGATGGCCGCCGTACTCGTCGTCGATGTGCTGCGCGTTCTGTTCGGCCGACTGCAGCGACGCGCTCCGGCCGGCGTTCATGCCGCCGGTGTCCTTCACGCTCGCGGTGACGAGCACCGCCACGCCGTTGTCGAGCCACTTCGCGTACTTCGCATAGAGATCGCTGAAGACGACGACCTCGACGGAGCCGAACTGGTCGTCGAGGATGAACTTCGCCATCAGCTTCCCTTCGTTCGGTCCCTTCTTGATCTTCGAGCGCTTCATCTGCGAGACGATCCCGCCGATGTTCACGGTCTGATCGACGAAGCGGTAGAGCGTCTCCGTGTTCGCGTTCGCGAACGACTTCAGCTCGTCGTTGAACCGGTTGAGCGGGTGGCCGCTGACGTAGAAGCCGAGGGTTTCTTTCTCGTACTGGAGCTTCTCTTCTTCCGGCCACTCTGCTTGGAGCGCAGACATTCTTGTCTGCGCCGTCCCTGACGCAGACAGGAATGTCTGCGCTCCACCGCCGAAGAGCGAATGCTGTCCCCGCTCCTTCTCGTCCTTCGATCGTTGTGCTCCGTCGGCGGTCGATTCGAGCGTGTCGAAGAGCGCCTTGCGGGTGACGCCGATGAAGTCGAACGAGCCCGACTTGATCAGCGCTTCGAGCACCTTCTTGTTGCAGGCGCGGAGATCGACCTCTTCGCAGAACTTGGAGAGATCGGTGAAGCGGCCGACGCGGCGGCGCGCTTCGAGGACCGACTCGATCGCGCTCTCGCCGACGCCTTTTACGGCGCCGAGGCCGAAGCGGATGTTGGGGCCGACGACGGTGAAGAACATGTTCGACTCGTTCACGTCGGGCGGCAGCACGCGGATGCCCATCACCGACGCCTCGTGAATGAACTTCACGATGTGCTCCGTGCGGTCCATTTCGCTCGACATCAGCGCCGCCATGAAGTGCCGCGGGTGGTGCACCTTGAGCCACGCCGTCTGATACGCGACCAGCGCATAGGCGACGGAGTGCGACTTGTTGAACCCGTAGCGCGCGAACGGCTCGATGTAGTCGAAGACCTCGTTCGCCTTCCGGCTCTCGTAGCCTTGCGCCTGCGCGCCGGCGACGAACGTCTTGCGCTCCGCCGCCATGATCTCGGCGTTCTTCTTCCCCATCGCCTTGCGCAGCAAATCGGCCTGGCCGAGCGAATAGCCGGCCACGCGCTGCGCGATCTGCATCACCTGCTCCTGGTAGACGATGACGCCGTACGTCTCCTCCAGGAGGTCCTTCATCGCCGGCACGAGGTACTTCGGTTTCGACGTGCCATTCTTGCGCTTCACGTACTCGTCGACCATGCCGGCGTCGAGCGCGCCGGGGCGATAGAGCGCATTGAGCGCGGCGAGGTCTTCGAACTTCGTGGGCCGCGACTTGCGGAGCAGGTCGACCATGCCGCCGGATTCAAACTGGAACACGCCCTTGGCGCGCCCTTCCTGAAAGAGCCGGAAGACCTCCGGGTCGTCGAGCGGGAGGCCCTCGATGTCGACCGTCTCGCCGGTTTCCTGCTTGATCGACTTGACCGCGTCGTCGATCACGGTCAGCGTGCGCAGACCGAGGAAGTCCATCTTGAGAAGACCCATCTTCTCGACGACCGTCATGTCGAACTGCGTCACGATTTCATCGCGGTTCGTGCGGTAGAGCGGCACGTAGTTCGTCACCGGCTCCGGCGTGATGACGACGCCCGCGGCGTGCATTCCGGCGTGCCGCGCCAGCCCCTCGAGTCTCGATCCGATCTCGACGATCTTCGAGACCTCGGCGTCGTTCTTCATCGCCTCGGCGAGCGCCGGCGAGTCTTTCTTCGCGTCGTCGAGCGTGACGCCGGGGCCGCCGGGGATCGTCTTCGCGATCTTGTCGACGAACGCGTACGGCTGGCCGAGGACGCGGCCGACGTCGCGGACGACCGACTTCGCCGCCATCGTCCCGAACGTGATGATCTGCGCCACGTTCTCCTTGCCGTACTTGTCGCGGACGTACTCGATGACGCGCCCGCGGCGATTCATGCAGAAGTCGATGTCGATGTCGGGCATCGAGATGCGCTCGGGATTGAGGAAGCGCTCGAAGAGGAGGTCGTACTCGAGCGGATCGACGTCCGTGATCCCCATCGAATACGCCACGAGCGATCCGGCGGCGCTGCCGCGGCCGGGACCGACCGGGATGCCGCTGTCCTTCGCGTATTTGATGAAGTCCCACACGACGAGGAAGTAGCCGGGAAACCCCATCCCCTTGATGATCTCGATCTCGCGGTCGAGCCGGTCGAGGTACTCCTGCGGCTCGTGCTTCTTCCGTTTCGCGGCGAAGAGCGGCGCCATCGCGTCGAGGCGGCGCTTCAGGCCGGCGCGGACGACTTCCTCGAAGTAGCCGGCGAGGTCTTTCCCGGGCGGCACCGGGAACTTCGGGAGGTGGTGGCCCTTCACGTCGAGCGACATGTGGATGCGCTCGGCGATCTTTCCCGTGTTCGCAATGGCCTGCGGATAGGCGCGGAAGATCCGCTCCATCTCGTCGGGACCTTTGACGTAGAAGTCGTCGGAGTAGAACTTCATCCGCTTCTCGTCGCCGAGAGTCTTGCCGGTGCCGATGCAGAGAAGGACCTCGTGCGCGAACGCGTCGTCCTTCGAGAGGTAGTGCGAGTCGTTGGTGGCGACGAGCTCGAGCCCGACCTCCTCGCCGAGGCGCGCCATCATCGGGACGATCTTCTGCTGGTCGGGGATGCCGTGGTCCTGGATCTCGAGGAAGAAGTTCTCGGCGCCGAGGATCTCCTTGAACTGCAGCGCGGCGTCGCGCGCCTTGCCGTAGTTGCCTCCGGCGAGGCTCTGCGAGACTTCGCCCTTGAGGCACGACGAGAGGACGATCAGCCCTTCGCGGTGCTCGCGGAGCAGCTCCTTGTCGATGCGCGGCTTGTAGTAGAAGCCTTCGACGAAGCCTTTCGAGACGAGCTTGACGAGGTTTTTGTAGCCGGTGTCGTTCGCGGCGAGGACGATGAGGTGGTTGTTGGCACCGGCATCGGCCTGCTGGTCTTCGACGGACGACTTGTCGAAGCGAGAGCCGTAGGCGACGTACATCTCGCAGCCGATGATCGGTTTGACGCCCGCCCCCTTCATGGCGTTGTAGAACTCGACGGCGCCGAACATGTTGCCGTGGTCGGTGATGGAGCACGCCGGCATGCCGAGCTGCGCCACCCGTTTGGCGAGCGCCTCCGGCCGGCTGGCGCCATCGAGAAGGGAGTATTCAGTGTGTAGGTGGAGGTGAACGAAG
>DASXIH010000077.1:0-6809 GCA_036498125.1 Thermoanaerobaculia bacterium | reverse complement strand
CTCGGGGAAGTCGACGCTGGTCGTTGCGAGCGACACCCTCGCGCCGGTCGAGCTTCCCGTCGGCGCGATCACGGCGCTTCTCGGCGTGCCGTTCTTCCTCTCGCTACTTCGGAGCGGGCGCTGATGCTGCGCGTCGACCATGTCTCGTATTCGTATGGTGTGGCACACAGAGGCATCGACGACGTCACGCTAAATGTCGATGACGGCGGTTCGCTGGTCGCGCTCGCGGGGCCGAACGGGTCGGGGAAGTCGACGCTGCTGAAACTGATCGCGCGCGTTTTGTCGCCCCAGCGCGGCGAGATCGTGCTCGATGGTCGCGACGACTGGACGGCGAAGGAGTACGCGCGCCGCGTGGGGTACCTCCCGCAGGAGAGCGAGGACGTCTTCGCGATGAAGGCGATCGACGTCGTCGTCTCGGGACGCGCGCCGTACCTCAGCCGCTTCGCGTTCGAATCGGAAGCCGATTACGCCGAGGCGGAGAAAGCGCTGGCGCTGTGCGACGCGTCGCATCTGGCGCAGCGGTTCCTCGACGAGATGAGTGGCGGCGAGAGGAAGCGCGTCTTCCTGGCCCGCGTCCTCGCCGGTGCGCCGCGCCTGATCCTGCTTGACGAACCATTTGCGGCGCTCGACATCGCGCACGTGCAGCAGTTCTCGCGTCTCCTACGCGAGATCGTCGATCGGACGAACAGCGCCGTCGTGTTCGCCTCGCACGACCTGAACTGGGCCGCCGCCTACAGCGACCGGATGATCGTCATGCGCGAAGGCCGCATCGCCCGCGACGCCCCTCCCGCCGAGGTCATGCGTGCCGACGTGGTGCGGGAGCTGTTTGGATTCGAGGCCGCCGTCGTCAACGGATGGTTGGTGCCAGTCGTCCAAGAGACATGAAACGGAAAGTCCTCACGGGCGCGGCGTTGCTTCTCGTGCTCGTTTCCTTCACAGGGATTGACAAGAAACTGACCGAGCGCGAGCGGGCGTTGCACGTGCTCAACCGGCTCGCCTTTGGCCCGCGCCCGGGCGACGTCGACCGCGTCGTCAAAGACGGCGTCGACGTCTGGATCGCGCAGCAGCTCCATCCCGAAGCGATTCCCGACCGCGAAGTCGAGGCGCGTCTGGCCGCCTATCCGACGCTGAGGATGAGCGACGACCAGATCCTCGACACGTACTACAAACCGATCCTCGAGGCGCGCAAAGCGGCGAAAGGGGAGACCGATCCGAAGGCGATGCTGGCCGAGATGCGGAAAGACATTCCGCCCGAGAAGCGCCCGCTGCGCGTCGTCCAGGAGCTGATGGCGCAGCGCCTCATCCGCGCCGTCGATTCCGATCGCCAGCTCAACGAGGTGATGGTCGACTTCTGGTTCAACCACTTCAACGTCTTCTCCGGAAAACAGATCGACCGCTTCCTCCTCACCAGCTACGAGCGCGACGTGATCCGTCCGCACATCTGGGGGCGCTTCGAAGACCTGCTGATGGCGACGGCGAAGTCGCCCGCGATGCTGGTCTATCTCGACAACGCGCGCTCCGTCGCCGCGCCGGAAAATCGCCCGCAGCGCGCGCAGCGCTTCATGCAGATGGCGGCGCCGAAGAACGCCAATCGCGGCGGGCTGAATGAGAACTACGCGCGCGAGATCATGGAGCTCCACACCCTCGGCGTCGATGGCGGCTACACGCAACACGACGTCACCGAGCTCGCGCGCGTCTTCACCGGCTGGTCGCTGTCGCGCCCGCAGCAGGGCGACGCGCGTTTCGTCTTCCGCCCCAACCTCCACGATGCCGGCCCGAAGACGGTCCTGGGCATTCACTTCTTTGCCGGCGGCGGCATGGAGGAAGGCGAGCGGATGATCCACGTCCTCGCGCACCAACCGGCGACGGCGCATCACATCGCGTATCAGCTCTGCCAGCGCCTCGTCTCCGACGATCCCCCGCCGGCGCTCGTGAATCGCGTCGCCAAACGGTTCCTCGATACAGACGGCGACCTGCGGCAGACCGTGAAGGCGGTCATCGACAGCCCCGAGTTCTGGGAGCCGAAGTACTACGGCGCAAAGGTGAAGTCGCCGTTCGAGTACGTCGCATCCGCGGTGCGCGCGATCGGCGGTCATCTCGACGATCCGACGCCGCTCTCTCGTTCGCTGCAGCAGATGGGTGAGCCGCTCTACGGCGCGCAGCCGCCGACCGGCTATTCGGAGAAAGCGAGCGCCTGGATCAATACCGGCGCACTCCTGGCGCGCCTGAACTTCGCGCTCGCACTCGCGGCGAACAAGATGCCGGGCGTGCATGCGGACGTGGTGTCGCTCATCCCCGCCGAGGCGGCTGCCGACGCGAACAAGTCGGTCGACGCACTGGCGGTCGCGCTCACGGGAGGCCAGATCAGTCCCGCGACGCGGCAAACCATCAAGTCGCGAATCACCGAGCGCAAGGCTCCGACCGAGGACCCGTGGGACAACACCCAGATCCCGACGGTCGCCGCCCTGATCCTCGGCTCTCCCGAGTTCCAACGACAGTGAGATCCCTTCCATGATGAACCGCAGAGCATTCTTCAAGTCGTCCGGCCTCGCACTCGTCGCGGGCGGACTGTTGCCGAACGTATTCGTCCGGATGGCGGGCGCCTCCACGACGAAAGGGAAGAAGACGCTCGTCGCGATCTTCCAGCGCGGCGCCGTCGACGGCCTCAACGTGATCATCCCCTATGGCGAGAAGGCGTACTACGAGGCGCGGCCGACGATCGCCGTGCCGCGCGAGCAGATCGTCGATCTCGACGGCTTCTTCGGCGCGCATCCATCGCTCGCCTCGGTCGCGCCGTATTTCAAGGACAAGTCGCTCGCGGTCGTCCACGCGGTCGGCAGCCCCGACGCCACGCGCTCGCACTTCGACGCGCAGGACTTCATGGAGTCGGGCACGCCCGGCGTGAAGTCGACGGAGGATGGCTTCCTGTCGCGCGCGATCGCGGCGAAGAGCGAGAAGGAGGCTTCGCCGCTCCGCGCCGTCGCCCTCGGTCCCGCGCTTCCGCGCATCCTCACCGGAACCGGCGGCGCGGTGGCGATGCAGAACGTCTCGCAGTTCGGCATCCGCGCCGGCGCTGCGAGCAATCAGGTGCAGGGATCGTTCGAGTCGATGTACTCCGACGCGGTCGCCGGCGCGCTCGGCGGCACCGCGAAGGAGTCTTTCGAGGCGGCGAAAATCCTGAAGACCGCGGACCCGCAGAAGCTGCAGCCGGAGAACGGCGCCGTCTATCCAAACAACCCGCTCGGCAACTCGCTCAAGCAGATCGCGCAGCTCATCAAGTCGAATGTCGGGCTCGAGATCGCGTTCACCGACGTCAGCGGATGGGACACGCACGCGGGCGAAGGGGGCGCGCAGGGGCAGCTCGCGAACAACCTCCGCAATTTTTCCGATGCGATCGCCGCGTTCTCGAAGGACATCGGCTCGCGCATGGGCGACGTGGTGCTCGTGACGATGTCGGAGTTCGGACGGACGGTGCGCGAGAACGGCAACCGCGGCACCGACCACGGCCACGCGAACGTGATGCTGGTCCTCGGCGGCGGCGTGAAGGGCGGAAAGGTCTACGGCAAATGGCCCGGCCTCGGCTCGCAGCAGCTCTACGAGAACCGCGACCTCGCCGTCACGACCGACTTCCGCGACGTTTTCAGCGAGCTGCTCACGAAGCAGCTCGGCGTCGGGGCGCTGAAGAGCGTCTTCCCCGGCTACGACGTTTCATCCGCGAAGTGGCGTGGTGTCCTTGCGTGACATGACGAGGGTGGCGGAGACGACGCCGAGGACCGCGCAGGCGCTCCAGAGGATCGCCTCGTGCCGTTCGAAGAGCATCATGCCGGTGGTCGGGCCGATCACCATGCCGAGCGACCACGCCGTCACGAGCAAGCCCATGTAGCGACCGCGGTAGCGTTCCGGCGCGAGCTGCATCATGTGCGTGGCGGCCATCGGCGAGTAGAGCATCTCGGCCGTCGTCCAGACGACGACGGTCGCCGCAAGCGCCGGGACCGTGTGCGCGAGACCGGTCAGTCCGAAGCCGATGCCGTTCAACAGGTAGCCGATCGCGATCACCGGCCGCGGATCCATCCGCTGCACGCGCGCGATGATGATCAGCTCGAACAGGATGATCAGGACTCCGTTGAGCGAGATGAGAGCGCCGTACGTCGCCGCGGAGAAACCTGCGCGCGTCACGTGGAGCGCGACCGTCGATCCCATCTGATAGTCGACGGTCGCCGCGAGCATCGCCGCCGCGAGGAACGCGACGACGCGCGAGTCGGCGAACGCCGTACGCACCGCCTCGCCGGCTCGCTCCTCCTTTGAATACGTGCGCAGCCCTTGCGGCAGGGCGAAGATGGCGATGATGCCGTACGCGACCGAGGTTGCCGCATCGGCCGCGAAGATAAGGAAGAACGACCGGTTCGCGAGAAACCCCGCCGTTGCCGGCCCGAAGGCGAAGCCGAGGTTGATGGCGAAGCGGTACAGCGCGAAGCCGATCGCGCGGTCTTCGAACGGGACGATGTCGCCGAGGAGCGCATGGCTGGCCGGCCGGTACAACTCCGTCGTCGCGCCGGCGAACACGGCGAGGATCACGATCGACGAATAGCTGCGCGCCTGAGACAGCGCCAGCATCGCGGCTGCCGAGGTGAACATCGACAGCACGATCGTGTTGCGGCGGCCGATGCGGTCGGCGAGATGTCCTCCCACCGCTGACGCGATCAAGAGGCCGAAGCCGTAGCAGCCGATGGCGAATCCCGCTTGGGGCGCCGAGTAGCCGCGGCGCGTCAGAAAGATCGCCAGCATCGGCATCACGAACGAGCCGAAGCGATTGACGAACGTGCCGCCGTAGAGGATCCAGGCGGCCGCAGGCTGTCTGCGAAGCTGGTCGCGGAGGCGCGTCACGCGCCCAACTGCGCGAGCGCGCCGGCGAAGCGCGTCACGAGATCGGCGTCGAACTGCGTCCCGGCGCCTTCGCGAAGCTTCTTCACCGCCTGCTCGCGCTGCACCGACTGCTGATATGACGTCGCCGAGGTCATCGCCACCCAGGCGTCGGCGATCTGGATGATCTTCGAGGCGAGCGGGATCTGCGGTCCGCCGAGCCTGCTCGGATAGCCCTTGCCGTCGACGCGCTCGTGGTGCCGCAACACCGCCTGCGACACCTCGGCGCCGAGGAGCGGCTCGACCAGTGCCGCGCCGACGATCGGGTGCTCGGCGAGCGCGCGCATCTCATCCGCCGTCAGGTTCGAGCGGCGATAGAGGCGCTCGTAGTCGAGGAGGCGAAGGCCGACGTCGTGCACCAGCGCCGCGATCCGAACCGTCTCGACCTGCGTCGGCGGGAGGTCCAGCACGATCGCGAATCTCTGCGCGATGGATGAGACCTGGCGCGAATGGTCGATGAGATCGGGGAAGCGCTGGAAGTCGGGCTCGAGCAGGTACTCGGCGATCACCTGCCGGTCGTTGCGCCCGCCGGTCGCGGCGATCGCCGACTCCATCGAGCTCTCGATCTGCCGCAGGAAGATGTGGAGCGCGCGTTGCGCCTGCGACTCCGGCGTCCGCTCGAATGCGACGGTCAGCACGAGCCCTTCGACGCTCTGCGCGTTCACCGGAGCGCTGAGGATCGTCGAGATCGCCGCCGCGGTGATCGGCACGACCTGCACGCCGAACGGATAGATGAGCTGCGGCCGCGTGGTCATGTGCGGCTGGTTCGCGCGCTTGAGCCACTCCTGCAGGTGCGTCTGGAGCATCTCCATCGCGTCGTCGGTGACCGTGGCGATGGCGACGATCGACTGCGGATTGTTCACATGGCCGATGGCGCTGAAACAGGCGAGCACGGCGCCGGGAACCGCGATCGCCGCCGGCAGGAGAAGGCGGACGACCTCGAGATCGCGATCGGTGAGGACGCGTTTGCCGGTGACGTGCGCCAGCTGGCGTTTCGCCATCGTGTCGCGCGCGGCGGTGATGGCGTGCATGGCTCCGGGCGAGAGCTCGCCGCGCGACTGCGCGGCCGGCTGCGGCGCGCGCGGCATCACGCTTGGAAGCGAACCGGCGACATCGACGCGTCGCGGCGTCTCGTCGACGAGCTTGATCGGCGCGAGGCCGAAGAGATTCTGGGTGCCGAGGAAGTGCAGCAGCTCGTCGGCGATCTTCGCGGCGGCGGCGACGTCGGGCGAGTCGAACGGCCGCTTCCCCGCCTTGTCGCGCATGTCGAGGAAGCCGATGAGACGTCCGCGGGAGAAGAGCGGCGTCGCCAGGAGGCGATCGGTGCCCTGGCGGAAGAGGATCTCCGAGAAACGTTGGTCGCTCCCGAGACCGTTCACGAAGAACGGGGCGCGCTTCACGGCGAGGCGATCGACCATGTCGTCCGATGCGCGGACGACCCGCCGTTCGAGATCGGCGAACTGGTACGACGTGACGATCTCGTACGTCTTCTCGGTGAGGTCGTTCGTCGCCGGCAGATAGAGCGCCGCTTTGGTGGCCTGCACGTGTTCCACGGCGCCGTAGAGAATCTGCTTCAGACGCGGCTCGATCGCCTTCAGTTGGGGCAGCATGGGAGTGAGAGAGTGGGACGAGTATAGACCTCACTCGAACTCGAATCGAAGTCTTAGCCGCGCGTGTCCCAGCAGCGCGCCGATGAGCGTTCCAGTGCTGTTCCAGATGATGTCGTTCACGTCGGCGACGCGCGACGGGAGGAAGTACTGCACCGCCTCGATCGCGGTCGAGAACGAGATGCCGAGGAGGATCGTGAGGACGTACGTCTGCACGGTGGGGCGGTTGACGCTGTAGAGGGAGATGAACATCAGGAAGCCCCACGGCAGAAAGAGCAGCAG
>DASXIH010000076.1:0-3260 GCA_036498125.1 Thermoanaerobaculia bacterium | reverse complement strand
GATGAAGTGCTCGGCGAAGATGAATTCGAGATCGCTGTACGGGATGCCCTGACGGATGTCGAGCACCTGATCGATCCCGCGATACGGCTGGTTGTCGACGTTGATCCATCCCTCGAGGAGGACCGGTCCCGATCCGACGTGCAGTTTCGTTTTCATAGCGGCGGCCGCCGCCTCCAGTAATTGGTCTCGCGCTCGAACGCGGCCGCGGCGCGGAACATCGCGGCTTCGCCGAAATGCGGCGCCATGATCTGCAGCGACAGCGGCAGCTCCTTCGAGTCGAAGCCGCTCGGCACCGCGATCGCGGGGCAGCCGACGAGGTTCGCCGGCGCGGTGAAGATGTCGTTGAGGTACATCGAGAGCGGATCGTCCGTCTTCGCGCCGATCTCGAACGCGCTCTCCGGCGTCGTCGGCGTCACGAGGAAGTCGAACCTGCCGAACGCCTGCGCGAAATCGTGGCGCATCTTCGCGCGCACCCGCTGCGCCCGGGCGTAGTAGGCGTCGTAGTAGCCGGACGAGAGCGCGAACGTCCCGAGCATGATCCGGCGCTTCACCTCGTCGCCGAAGCCTTCGCCGCGCGAGTCGACGTAGACGTCTTCGAGCGTCTTCGCCCGCGAGCTGCGGGCACCGTAGCGGATTCCGTCGAAGCGCGAGAGGTTTGCGCTCGCCTCCGCATTCGCGACGATGTAGTACACCGCGATCGCGTAGGGCAGCGTCGGAATACTGACGTTCTCGATCGTCGCGCCGAGGCTGCGAAGGACCGCGAGTGCGGCATCGAAGTTCGCGCGGACTTCGCCTTCGAGCTTCTCGACCGCCTCCGTAACGACACCGAACCGCATTCCTTGGATGCCGGCATCGAGGTCGCCCGTGTAGTCGTCGACCGGATGCGTGCTCGAAGTCGAGTCGTGCGGATCGTGCCCCGCGATCACGCCGAGGACCTCGGCCGCTTCACGCACCGTCTTCGTGACGATGCCGATCTGGTCGAGGCCGGAGGCGAAGGCGACGAGCCCCCAGCGCGAGACGCGGCCGTACGTCGGCTTCACGCCGACGACGCCGCAGAGCGCGGCCGGCTGGCGCACCGACCCTCCCGTTTCCGACCCGAGCGCGATCGGCACCATGCGCGCCGCAACCGCCGCCGCCGAGCCGCCGGACGACCCGCCGGGAACGCGTTTCAGGTCCCACGGGTTCTTTGCAGGCCCGAATGCCGAGTGCTCGGTCGACGATCCCATCGCGAACTCGTCGAGGTTCGTCTTGCCGACGATGCACGCTCCCCATTTGCGTAGCCGCTCCACCACCGTCGCGTCGAACGGCGACTCGAACCCGCGGAGGATGCGCGAGGCGCACGTCGTCGGCATGCCTGTGGCCGTGATGTTGTCCTTGATGGCGACCGGGGTTTCGCCGGCAAGATTGCCGGCGCCACACACGTGGACGAAGGCGTTCAGCCTCGGGTTGAGCTCTTCGATCGCGCGCAGGGAGTCGAGGACCTCACTCACCGCCGATCACCTTCGGGACGACGAAGAATCCGTCGTGCCACGCCGGAGCGTTGCGCTCGACGAGGTCGCGGTCGAGCGGCGCATGCGGGATGTCGTCGCGCATCGGCGTCGACTCCCCCCCGGCGCGCTCCTCGAAGCCCTCGACGTCGACCTCTGACAACTGGTCGATGTACGTGAGGATCTTCGACATCTCCGACGCCATCCGGTCGAGCGCCGGCTCATCCATTTCGATCCGTGCGAGATCGGCGATCCGGCGCGCTTCGTCGCGCGTGATCTTCATGGGGCGATGGTATCAACCTTACGCGTTATGCGTTATGCGTTACGGGGCGCAACCTCATAACGCGTAACGCATAACGCCTAACGCGAACAGGCCGCGTAGTTGCACCGGTCAAGCTCGTTGGGTCTTTGGCTAACAGTAGCCCTTGCGGTTACCGCCGTTCTGCTCGCTTACGTCGTCTGGGGAAAATCGCGCAGGCGCCATGTCGATCTCGTCATTCCGCCGGAAGTCGGGATTGCCGACCTGCTCGACTCTTTCGCGGCGCTGACGTGGGGGCATGTCGTGCACGGCAATCGCGCCGTGATCATTCAGAACAGCGCGTTCTTCGACGAGCTCGTCGCCGACATCGAGCGCGCCGAGCATCACATCCACATCGAGACCTTCCTCTGGAAGGACGGCGCGGTGAGCGACCGGGTCGCGGCGGCGCTCTCGAAGCGGGCGCGCGAGGGGATCGAGGTGCGTCTGCTCGTCGACCAGCGCGGAGCAAAGCAGACCGACCCGGGCGTCTGGGCGGAGCTGCGGCGCGCCGGCTGCGACTTCCACGTCTTCCACCGCATGCGGTTCCGCGAGTTCGCGATGTACAACCACCGCGACCACCGCAAGATCGTCGTCGTCGACGGAACGGTGGCGTACACGTTCGGCCACGGCATCGCGGACATGTGGTGCAGCACGCCGCAGCATCCGCGCGGATGGCGCGACACCGCCGTGCGCGTCACCGGCCCTGCGGTACGCGAGTTCCAGACGGCGTTCTTCGACAACTGGGGCCGCAGCGCGGGGACCATTCCCGCCGGCGAACGCTACTTCCCGGCGCTCGAGCGCGCCGGCACGATTCCGATGCACGTCGCCTACATCTCGCAGCGCGAAACGACCAGCGCCGTGCAGCGGCTTTACTACTTCGCGATCGCCGCGGCGCAGCAAGAGATCCTGCTGCAGAACCCCTACTTCCTCCCCGACTCGCACGCGCTCTTCCTCTTCGCGGAGGCGCGGCGGCGCGGCGTGAAGATCCGCGTCATGATGCCGACCGCGAGCGAGAGCGACTTCTCCATCGTGCAGCACGCGTCGCACTACCACTACGGACCATTGCTCCGCATGGGCGCGGAGGTCATCGAATACACCCGCGGCATGCACCAGAAGGTCCTCGTCGTCGACGGCCTCTGGGTCTGCCTCGGCTCCACGAACTTCGACCCGCGCAGCTTCCGCATCAACGACGAGATCAGTGTCGCGATGTGCGACCGCGACATCGCCGCCGAGCTCCGCGCCACCTTCGACGACGACGCGCAGTACTGCGAGCCGTGGACGATGGAACGCTGGAAAGCACGCAGCTGGAAACACGCCGCCTGGGACTGGTTCGCCTCGCGGTTAAAGCGGGAGTTGTGACGTTCCGCGCATCATGGCGACGAAACGCGACGCGAGCTCGCTGTCGAACTGCGTTCCGGCGCCGCGGGTGATGATCGCGAGCGCGTTATTGGCCGGTTCGACCGGCTGGTACGTAT
>DASXIH010000075.1:0-6706 GCA_036498125.1 Thermoanaerobaculia bacterium | reverse complement strand
CGATCACGCTCGGCATCATGACTGGCAAGCCGAGGCACGGCTGGGCCGTCTTCTGGGCGATGGCGCTTCTCTTCCTCGCCGCCGCCGCGATCTGCATGGGTGCGGAGAGCGGCAACATGGAGGGGAAGGAAGTCCGCTTCGGGACGGCCGACTCGGGACTCTTCGCAACCATCACCACCGATGCGTCGTGCGGCGCCGTCAACGCCATGCACGACTCCTTCACGCCGATCGGCGGCTCGATTCCGCTGCTCAACATCATGCTCGGCGAGATCGTCTTCGGCGGCGTCGGCGCGGGCCTCTACGGCATGTTCCTCTTCATCGTGCTCGCCGTGTTCATCGCCGGTCTGATGGTCGGCCGCACGCCGGAGTACCTCGGCAAGAAGATCGAGGCGCACGACGTGAAGCTCGCGATGCTCGCCGTGCTGATTCTCGCCTTCTCGATCCTCGCCGGCACCGCCGTCGCCGCCGTGACGGCAGCAGGCACTTCGAGCCTGAACAACAGCGGCCCGCATGGCCTGTCCGAGATGACGTACGCCTTCACCAGCGCGGCCGGGAACAACGGCAGCGCTTTCGCGGGCCTCAACGCGAACACGAAGTTCTACAACCTCGCCCTCGGCCTCGCGATGTTCTTCGGCCGGTTCCTGATGATCATCCCGCTGATGGGGATCGCCGGCTCGCTCGCGGCGAAGAAGAAGCTCGCCGAGTCGGCGGGGACGTTCCCGGTCGACGGACCGCTCTTCACGTTCCTCCTCGTCGGCGTGATCCTCATCGTCGGCGCGCTCACGTATTTCCCCGTTCTGTCGCTCGGTCCCTACGTCGAGCACTTCCTGATGAAGGCCGGGAGGGTATTTTGATCCTCGAAGCGTTGCGCAAGCTCGACCCGCGCCGGATGGTCCGGAATCCGGTGATGTTTCTCGTCGAAGCCGGCGCGGCGCTCACGACGGTGCTCCTGTTTCGAGCGGAAAATCTCCTTTTTCAGGCCCAGATCGCGCTGTGGCTGTGGGCCACCGTCGTCTTCGCGAACTACGCGGAAGCCGTCGCGGAAGGCCGCGGCAAGGCGCAGGCCGCAGCGCTCCGCAAGGCGAAGAGCGACACCGTGGCGCGAAAGACGAGCGGCGATCTCGTCCCCGCCTCTTCGCTTCGCAAAGGCGACGTCGTCGTGGTCGAGGCGAACGAGATCATTCCAGGCGACGGCACGGTCATCGAAGGGATTGCATCGGTCAACGAGTCGGCCATCACCGGCGAGTCTGCGCCGGTGATCCGCGAGGCCGGCGGCGACCGCTCGGCGGTCACCGGCGGGACGATGGTGCTCAGCGACCGCATCGTCGTCGAGATCACGTCGAACCCCGGCCAGACGTTCCTCGACCGGATGATCAAGCTGGTCGAAGGCGCCGAACGCCAGAAGACGCCGAACGAGATCGCGCTCGACATTCTCCTCGCCGGGCTCACGATCGTCTTCCTTCTCGCGACGGTGACGCTGAAGCCGTTCGCGATCTACTCCGGCAGCGACGTCAGCGTGACGATCCTCGTGGCGCTGCTCGTCTGCCTCATCCCGACGACGATCGGCGCACTCCTCTCCGCGATCGGAATCGCCGGCATGGACCGCGTGCTCCAGCACAACATCCTCGCGATGTCCGGCCGCGCGGTCGAGGCGTCGGGCGACGTCAACGTCCTCCTGCTCGACAAGACCGGCACCATCACCCTCGGCAACCGCCAGGCGCACGAGTTCATCCCGGCGCCGGGCGTCGACGCGAACGAGTTCGCCGAAGTCGCGCAACTTTCGTCGCTCGCGGATGAGACACCCGAGGGACGGTCGATCGTCGTGCTCGCAAAGGAGCGGTACGGCCTGCGTGGCCGTGAGCTGCACGACCTCGGCGCCACGTTCGTTCCCTTCACCGCCAAGACGCGGATGTCCGGACTCGACTTCGCGAACGGCCGCGCGATCCGCAAAGGGGCCGCCGACGCGGTGAATGAGTTCGTTCGTGCGCGCGGAGGCACGATCCCCGAGGCCGTCCGCGATGCCGTCGCGAAAATCGGCGGCGAAGGAGGGACCCCGCTCGTGGTCGCGGACGGAGAACGCATCCTCGGCACGATCTATCTCAAAGACATCGTCAAAGGCGGGATGAAGGAGCGTTTCGACCGGTTGCGCATGATGGGCATCCGCACCGTCATGATCACCGGTGACAACCCGCTGACGGCCGCGACGATCGCGCGTGAGGCGGGCGTCGACGACTACCTCGCCGAGGCGAAACCCGAAGACAAGCTCGCGCTGATTCGAAAGGAGCAAGCGAAGGGGAATCTCGTCGCCATGACCGGCGACGGCACCAACGACGCCCCCGCGCTGGCGCAGGCGGACGTCGGGATGGCGATGAACACCGGCACGCAGGCGGCGAAAGAAGCCGGCAACATGGTCGACCTCGACTCGAACCCGACGAAGCTCATCGAGGTCGTCGAGATCGGGAAGCAGCTCCTGATGACGCGCGGCGCGCTCACGACCTTCTCCATAGCGAACGACGTCGCGAAATACTTCGCCATCATCCCGGCGCTCTTCCTCGTCACTTTCCCCCAGCTGCAGGCGCTCAACGTCATGCGCCTCGCGACGCCGCAGAGCGCGATCCTTTCGGCCGTCATCTTCAACGCGCTGATCATCGTCGCGCTGATCCCGCTCGCGCTGCGCGGCGTCGACTACCGCCCCCTCGGGGCCGGCCGCATCCTGCGGCGCAATCTCCTTCTCTATGGTGTCGGCGGCGTCATCATCCCGTTCATCGGCATCAAGGCGATCGACCTTCTCCTCCACGCGGTGCATCTCGCATGAAAGACCACTTCCTCATCTCGCTTCGCATGACGGTCGTGATGGTCGTCCTCACCTGCGCGGTCTATCCCGGGGTGGTGTTCGCGATCGCACAGCTGGCGTTTCCGCGCCAGGCGAACGGATCGTTCGTGCCGCATGGCTCGGCGCTCATCGGGCAGGCGTTCACGTCCGAGCGTTTCTTCCATTCGCGGCCTTCGGCTTCGAGCTACGACGCGACCAGCTCGGGCGGCACGAACCTCGGGCCGACTTCGAAGAAGCTGCGCGATGCGATCTCGGCGGCGACGAAGGGATACGACGTTCAGACGAACGTGCCGGCGGACGCGGTCACGTCCTCGGCCTCCGGCCTCGACCCGCACATCTCGCCCGAGAACGCGTACGCGCAGGCGTCCCGTGTCGCGCGCTTGAATCATCTCGGCCTAGGCGACGTGAAAAAGCTCATCGGCCAGCATACGGAGTCTCGCTTTCTCGGTATCTTCGGCGAGCCGCGCGTGAACGTCCTGCTGATCAACCTCGACCTCGCGGAGCATCGATGACGATCGCCGCCGCCATTCGCATCACGTCGGCCGATGAAGTACGCGTGATCGAGCATGCGGCGGCGTTCGCACGGCAACACTCCGAGCCGTGTTTCGTCATCTCCGTCGTCAGCTCGCTGCCATATGGAAACGGAGACGAAGAAATCGTGCGCACGAACCTCCACGCGATCATGCGCGAGAAGTGCGCGCCGATCATGCAGGAAGGGGATGACGTCGCCGAGACGCTCCTCACCGTCGCCCGCGGCTTCGGCATCCGCACGCTCTTCCTGCAAAGCGGCTCGACCGTGGAGCGGCTACTGACGCTGCATCCGCCCTTTGACGTGGTGGTGGTGGGATCACAATGACTTGAATGCGTACCCCGGAAGACTTCCTCGCGCTCACACGACGCGAGTCGGCGCACGGGAAGCTGAAGGTGTACCTCGGCATGGCGGCGGGCGTCGGCAAGACGGTGCGGATGCTCGACGACGCCCATGCGATGCGGAAGCAAGGCATCGACGTCGTGGTGGGCTACGTGGAGTCGCACGGCCGCGCTGAAACCGCGGCGCGCGTCGGCGATCTCGAGGTCGTTCCGCGCGCGAAGGTCCAGTACAAGGACGTCGTCATCGAGGAAATCAACCTCGACGCCTGCCTGAGCCGCCGTCCCGACGTCCTCGTCGTCGACGAGCTTCCGCACACGAACGCTCCCGGCTCCCGCCACGAGAAACGCTGGCAGGACGTCGAGGAGATCCTCAGCGCCGGCATCGCCGTCATGACCGCAATGAACGTCCAGCACCTCGAAGGAGTGCAGGACATCGTCCGCTCGGCGACCGGAATCGACATACGCGAGCGCGTGCCGGACCGCATCATCCGCGAGGCATCATCCGTCGTCCTCGTCGACCTGCCGGTGCCGGAACTGCAGGAACGGCTGCGCCAGGGGAAGATCTATCCGCCGCAGCAGGCGCAGCGCGCGCTCGAAAACTTCTTCCGCACCGAGTTGCTCGTGAAGCTCCGCGAGCTCGCGCTGCTGCAGACCGCCGACTACTCCGGACGGGAGTTCGTCGCGGCGGACGATGGCAGCGGAACGCCTCGAATTGCCGTGGCGTTGCCGTTCGACCCGGAGGTCGCGCGGGCGCTGATCCTGCGCGGATCGCGGCTCGCGGGAAGGATGAACACGCGGTGGCTCGCCCTCTACGTCCGTCGCCGCCGCGATCACGCCGAGAACATGTCCGCCGAGGAGCACCGGAAGCTCACCGACAACGTGCAGCTCGCCATGTCTCTCGGCGCCAGCGTCGTCTTCCGCGAATCGGAGGACGTGGTGCGGACGATCCTCGAGTTCGTGCAACAGGAGCGGGTGTCGCTGCTCGTCGTCGGCCGTCCGTCACGCCGCGGCGCCGCCGCGCGCTTCGTCCCCGGCATCGTCCAGCGCCTTCAGGAGGCCAAAGGCTTCGACCTATTGGTCACCGACTTGATGACATGATGCGCCGGTGAAGCTCGGCGACTTCCTCCAACCGTACGACGTCGTCTTCGGCCTCCGCGCGCATGACATCGCCGGCGTCGCCGAGCAGCTCCTCGCCGAAACGCTCCCGCACCACCACTTCTCCCCCGAGACCGTGCAGCGCCTCATCAACGCCGTCGTCCTGCGCGAGCGCGAGATCTCGACCAACTGCGGCGCCGCCGCCATCCCCCACGCCCGCGACGCCTCGGTCCACCGCTTCATCGGCGCCATCGCCGCCAATCCCGATGGCGTCATCGAAGGCTCCAACGAGCCGAGAGTCGTCTTCGCCTTCGTCTCCCCCGAACCCCAGCGCGCCGAACACCTCGCCCTCCTCGGATCACTCTCCGCCCTCGCGCGCGACACCGCTACGGTCGACGCGATCGCGCACGCGAAGAGTGGGGAGGATGTGATCGCGCTGCTGAGAACGATCTGAACGTCTCATTCGCGTAGAGCAGGCCTAGCCTCGCCCGCCGTCGCCTCGCGGATCACGAAGTCGGCATCGGGCGCCGCCGCCTTCAGGAGTGCGTCCAGCTTTTCCACGGTCGGTACTGCATCGCCGCGTTCATATCGCGCGTAGGCATTCCGTGAGGACTCACCCAGACGGGAAGCCACGTCGCGCAGAGAAGAGCCGGTCGCAGCGCGGCGCCGTCGGAGCAGGAGGGCGGTCATCGCCGCCGCATCACTGCCGCTGATCTCGAATGTGGTTTTGCCGGTCGGGAAGACTTCCGCCTGAAAGGTCTTCCGGTCAACCATCGTTTCGAGCCAATCGGCAATCATGCGCAACGCTTCACTTTTCGATCGCCCCTGCGTCATCGCATCGAGCAGGGGGATCTCGGCGAGCCAGAACCGGCCGCTCTTGGTCAAATGCCCTTCGAATCTCATGATCTCTCCTCGCACGCGCGCCGCAGAATCGCCTGAGCCAGCCTCTCGTTGATCTCGCGGTGCCTCGGCACGGCCTCCTCGCGTTCGCCGTTCGTCCACACGTCGTGCCGGCCTCCGGATCTCAGGAAGCGCCATCCGCACTCGGTCAAACGCTTCTCGAGATCGCGGCGCTTCACTGCACGCAGTGTACACCCAACCGTGTACGGATGCTCAAGCCGACCAGCATCCGAATCCCGCGACGCGCTGATGCGATCACGAGTCGCACGAATGTCATCGGTGGCTGCGTTTATGCGATCACGCGACGTGTTCCTATGATCGGATGACGCGCTCACCTGATCCCGCGACGCGCTGATGCGACCGCGAGTCGCACGAATGTCACAGCTGGACGCGTTTACGCGATCCCGCGACGCGGTCGCGTGGATCTTGGACGCGTTCATGCGCTCGCGCGACGCGGTTCCTGTGCTCGCACGACGCGCTCCCCCGATCTCGCGACGCGCCGATGCGACCGCGAGTCGCACGAATGCCATCGCCGGACGCGTTTACGCGATCCCGCGACGCGTTCGACGTGGATCGGGAACGCGTTCATGCGATCGGGCGACGCGTTCACGCCATCTCGCGGCGCGTTCATGTGATGGCGGATCACATGCAACGTCAGCCGTGGACGTGTTCGTGCGATCGTGTGACACGTTTACACGATCCCGCGACGCGTTCATGTGATCGCGGATCGAGTGCAATGTCATCCGACAACGCGTGGATGTGATCGGCTGGCGCATTCACGCGTTCTCCGGACGCGTTGATGCGATCTTGTCACGGGCTGACATGATCGCGCGTCACATCAAAGATGATCGCGGTTGGCGTCAACGCGACCCAGCGATGCTCTCACGCGCTCCGGAAGCGTGCGGATACGATCCCGCCTCATCCTCGGCTGGATCCTGTGGCCCATTCACGCGATCTCATGACGCGCACACGCCATCGTTCGTCGTGCTACAGGCGAAAGGGGAGCGG
>DASXIH010000074.1:0-3997 GCA_036498125.1 Thermoanaerobaculia bacterium | reverse complement strand
CGGCAGCGTCGCCTGGTGCGAGTCGAGCCCGCGGCGCAGCAGCTTCCCGAGCGCGTACGCCTGCTCGACCGTCTCCGAGCCTGAGAGGACGGTGACGACGCGGCCGCGCGCCGCTCCGAGCAGTCGCTCGGCCTCGTCGAGCGCGCGATCCCACGACACCTGCGCCAGGCCGTGCCGCCGCGCGCGGAACAACGGCTCGGCGAGCCGATCCTCGGCGTGCAGGTGCGTGTAGGCGAAGCGGCCCTTGTCGCAGATCCAGCCCTCGTCGATCTCCGGGTGGTTGCGCGAGAGGATCCGCTTGACCTTGCCCTCGCGCACCGTCGCGTTGATGTTGCAGCCGACCGGGCAGAGCCCGCACACCGTCGGCACGTCGACGATCTCCCACGGCCGGCCCTCGAAGCGGTACTGCGTCGGCAGGAGCGCGCCGACGGGGCAGAGCTCGGTCACGTTGCCGGTGAAGGCGCCGGCATAGGGCAGGTCCTCGAAGGTCGTGATCACCGACATCGCACCGCGGTTGGCCGCGACGAGCCGGCCGTCCTCCGCCACGTCCTCGCTGAAGCGCGTGCAGCGGTAGCAGAGGATGCAGCGCTCGCGGTCGAGCGAGATCGTGGGCGAGATCGGGATCGGCTTCTCGAAGGTCAGCTTCTCGAAGCTCATCCGCGTGTTGCCCGGCCCGTAGCGGAAGGTGAGGTCCTGCAACGGGCACTCGCCCCCCTTGTCGCAGACGGGGCAGTCGAGCGGGTGGTTGACGAGGATGAACTCGAGCGTCCCGTTCTGACCGGCGGCGGCCTTCGCCGACGTGCGCGCCGTCTTGACGACCATCCCGTCGGTCGCCTGGAGCGTGCAGCCGGTCTGGAGCTTCGGCACGCCTTCGAGCTCGACGAGGCACATGCGGCACTGCCCGACGACGCTCAGGGAGGGGTGGTAGCAGAAGTGGGGCACATGGATATCGGCGGCCTTGGCAGCCTCGATAACGTTCATCCCCTCTTGGACTTCGACTTCGATTCCGTCGATGGTGACTTTGGCCATTTTGGTGTTTCGCTGCGTGCAGTGAACGGACCAAGGCGTCCGTTGGGCGAGGTGCGTGTGAACGAATTCACAAGCGGGCGGAGCATATTCAAGTTGAGGGAGAGCGTCAACGGATAACGCTCTCTGATACGCTCCCCGCGCCATGAGCCGTGATCTCTCTCTCACCGCCGTCGTCATTATCGCCATCGCCGCGGTCTGTTTTGGCGCGGTGAAGATGCATCCGCTCACGCCGCCGCAGCCGTCGCCCGTGTTGGCAACGGAAGCGCCGGCGGCCGGTGCTCCGGCCGCAGTAGCGACAGCGGCGCCGTCGGGGCCGGTGATCATGACGATCAATGGCGAGCCGGTGACGGAGGCCGAGTTCCAGCTCTTCCTCAGCACGCTGCCCGACAACATCCGCCTCATGGCGAACCAGTCGGAGCCGCGCAAGAAGATCGCCGAGCAGTTCGTCCGGATGAAGGTGGTCGAGCAGGAGGGGCGGAAGCTCGGCGGCGACAAGGACCCGGACGTCCAGTCGAAGATGGAGTTCGGCCACACCAACGTGCTGGTCGAATACGCGCTCAAGAAGATGGCGCCGGTCCCGCCGGAGTCGCAGCTCCGTTCCGAGTACGAGAAGCACAAGACCGAGTTCGGGGCAGCGGAGCTGAGCCACATCCTCATCGCGTACGACGGCGGGAAGATCCCGCCGAAGGCCGGCCCGCCGCTTCCCGAGCCGCAGGCGATGCAGAAGGCGCAGGCGATCGAGGCGAGGCTGCGCAGCGGCGCCCTCTTCGGGCCGACCGCGGCGCAGTTCTCCGACGACGCCACCACCGGCGTCCAGGGCGGGAAGCTCGGCGAGGTGCAGCCCGGCATGCTCCCGCCGGAGATTCAGGCGGTCGTCGACAAAATGACCCCGGGCGAGATCAGCCAGCCGGTCAAGAGCGAGTTCGGCATCCATATCTTCCGCCTCGACGACCGCCGCCCGGCGCCGTACGAACAGGTGCGGCCGATCATCATGCGGAAGCTGCAGCAGGACGCCGTCACCGCCGCCGTCGAGAAACTGGAGAAGACTGCGCGGGTCCAGAAGGACCCGAAGTACTTCAGCTCCGGCGTGCCGGTCGTTACTGCTCCGAAGCCGCAAGGCTGATACACTCATCAGCACTCCAGCAATGGTCGGTCAACGGACGGTACTCGTCGTCGAAGACAACGACATGAACATGCAACTCGTCGAGTACCTGCTCGAGGAGGGTGGCTATGCGATCGTCAAGGCCACGAGCGGCGAAGAGGCGCTGGCGCTCACCCGGAGCGAGACGCAGCGCCCCGACCTGATCCTGATGGACATTCACCTCCCCGGCATGGACGGCCTCTCCGTCGTCCGCGAGATGAAGTCCGACGACCGGACGAATCGCATCCCAATTCTCGCGCTCACCGCGCACGCCATGCGCGGCGACAAAGACCGCTTCCTCGACGCCGGCTGCGACGGCTACATCTCGAAGCCGATCGACGTGAAGACGTTCCTGACGTCGATCGAGAGCTACATGCGTTCGTGAGTGGTGAGTCGGGAGTCGGGAGTCGGATTTCGCGGACTCCCGACTCCCTACTCCCCACTCCCGGATATAGACTCCGCGCCCATGAAGATGCTCGTACTCGGCGCCGGACGGATGGGTCTCGGCGCGGCTTTCGACCTTGCTCTCCAGCCGGACGTCGACACCGTCACGGTCGCCGACGTCGACGTTTCCAAGGCCGAGGACGTTGCTCGCCGGATCAATTCGCCGAAGGTGAAGGCGAAGCACCTCGACGTCTCGTTCGGCGAGGAAGGGGTGGCGCAGGAGATGCGCGGCCACGCGTCGGCGATCAGTTGCGTCAACTACTGGCATAACGAGATGCTCGCCCGCGCCGCGATCGAGGCCGGGACGAACTTCTGCGACCTCGGCGGGAACAACGACGTCGTCGCGGCGGAGCTCGCGCTCGACGCCGAGGCGCGGAGGAAGAACATCAACATCATCCCGGATTGCGGCCTCGCGCCGGGGATGGTCGCGGTACTCGTCGCGCACGGCGCGCAGCGGTTCACGACGCTGGACGAGATCCATATCCGCGTCGGCGGGCTGCCGCAGAACCCGAAGCCGCCGCTCGACTACCAGATGGTCTTCAGCGTCGAGGGGCTCATCAACGAGTACATCGAGCAGGCGCGCGTGATCCGCGGCGGGAAAGTCGTCGAAGTCGAGTCGATGACGGAGATCGAGTCGCTCGAGTTCCCGGCGCCGTTCGGGACGATGGAAGCGTTCCAGACCTCCGGCGGCACGTCGACGCTTCCCGAGACGTTCTTCGGAAAGGTGCAGGAGCTCGACTACAAGACGATCCGCTACCGCGGCCACTGCGCGAAGTTCAAGACGATGATCGACCTCGGCCTCTGCGGCAGCACGCCGATGGAGGTCGACGGCCAGAGCGTCGTGCCGCGCCGCGTCTTCGGTGACCTCCTCGTCAAAACGCTACCGCATGACGAGCCCGACTACGTGCTGGTGCGCGTGGAGTTCAAAGGAGACGGCGGAAAGGCACTCCGCTACGACATCATCGACGCCTTCGACCCGGCCACCGGCCTCTCCGCGATGATGCGGACGACCGCGTTCCCCGCCGCGATCGTGGCGCTGATGATGGCCCGTGGCGACATCGCGAAAAAAGGCGCCCTGCCGCAGGAGCGCTGCGTCCCGCCGGATCGATTCATGTCGGAGCTGGCGAAGCGAAAGATCGAGGTGGTTGAATCATGGGTCTGATCATCCGGTGGCTCGCCAACACGCTGGCGCTTTTCATCGTCGTGACCGTTCTGCCGCGACACTTCCACTACCGGTCGATCGTGACGCTGCTCGTGGCGGCCTTGGTCCTCGGCCTGCGGAACGCGCTCGTCCGGCCGCTCTTCGTCTTCCTCACGTTCCCGATCACCCTCGTGACGCTGGGGCGGTTCCTCAGCGTCATCAACGCGATCAGGCTGGAGCTG
>DASXIH010000073.1:0-2320 GCA_036498125.1 Thermoanaerobaculia bacterium | reverse complement strand
GTCGTGCAGCGCGTCGTGCACATCGACGCGGAGCCGTTCTACGCGCTGGAGCTTCCGATCGCGGTCGAGGAGACCGCCGGGAAGAAGCCAAACGTCGACGTCCAGCTGCTCAACTACGGTGCGCCGGTGTGGGAGCGGGCGTTTGCGCCGGAAGAGATCGAAGCGCTCGAGAAGGTGTACGTGCCGATTCGCCCATTCGCGCGGAAGGGCGACTCGTTGACGCTGCGCATCCGGACGAACGGCGTGCAGGCGCGGCTGCTCCAGAGCGTGCCGGCGCCTGACGGCGATCCGATCTTCTACGGCAGGGTGACGACGCCGGTGATCTTCGACCGCGAGCTGCCCGACGGGCGGCTGTTTCTCAATCTCGCGGAGGTGCCGCGGTTCCGCGCGGCGAAGCACGTCCTCTCCCTCACGCCGGAGCAGTTCCTCGCGCGCCGCGACATCGACTTCGGCGACACGGCGGTCGTCACGAACGGCGCGTCACACGCGCAGGGAGCCGACGCGTCGATCTCGCTGACGCGCTACGCACCCGACGAGCAGCGGATCACGACCGATTCGAGCACGTCGTTCCTGCTCGCGTCATCGGAGAAGCTGACGCCGGAGCTCGCGGTCTCGGTCGACGGCAAAGGAGCGAAACCTGTCGAGATCGACGCGCTCTTCGCCGCGGTCGACGTCCCCGCCGGCCAGCATCGCGTCGTCTTCTCGCGCCGGATCGGTCGGGGGTGGTGGTGGGCGACGATTGCGGGAGCGATCGCGTTCGCGATCGCAGCCGCGGCCGAGATCATCGCGGCGCTGCGACGATGATGATCTGGTAGGCGAAGAGCGACTTCCAGAGGCGGGTCACGAACGTGAGGATCCATTCGCCGAGGCGGAGGAGCGGTTCGGGCATCCACTTGCCGACGATGAGGCGGACGGGAACCGACGAGCCGCGCACGGCGAGGATGCGGAAGCCGGCGCTTTCGATCTGCCGCCGGATCGTGCGCATCGTGTAGAAGCGGAGGTGGGTGTTGTCGAGGATGCCGCGGTCGCGGTATTCGAAGATGCCGAGGAGCAGCCCGACTCGGACGGTGATGTTCGCGATGTTCGGCACAGAAACGAACGCGCGTCCCTTAGCGCCGATGGAGTCGTGGACGAGTCTCAAGAGTGAGGCCGGGTCGCGGAGGTGCTCGAGGACGTCGCCGAGGACGATGGCGTCGACGCCGCCCGGCAGCCGCTTGATCGTCTCGAGATCGGCAATCGCCGCCTCGTTGAAGATCTCATGGAGCGATCCGATGCAGGCGACCTCGTACTCGAAGCCGATCGTGCGGTCGAAGTGATCGCGTACGGCCGCGCCGAGGTGTCCGGCGGAGGCACCGAGGTCGAGCAGAGTGCCGCCCGGCGGTGTGAAGCGGCGGAGCATCTCGATCAGGATCCGGTGGCTGGAGCCCTCGAAATCCTTGAACTCATAGACGTTGGGCATGAGTGAAGGGACCGAATTTATCCTCCGGAGCGAAGCGACGGAGGATCTGGTGGCCACGTGCGATTGCGAACCATTACGCCTGTGGGCTCCAGATCCTCCGCGGCTACGCCGCGAAGGATAAAGTTCGAGTCGATCAAAGCGCGGCGGATGCTATCAGTAATCGGCGAAGGGTCTGCCCGAGGAATCGCTGCCGGGTGCGCCGCTGTGGACGTCGACGATCGACGGCGCCGGTTTCGTGCTGCCGGCCTGGAAGTCGTCGACGCTGACGCTCTCCTCGACGGTCGTTTTCCACGTCGTGCTCGAGTGCGTGATCGGGTCCGTCGGGATGACGCGCAGCTCGCCGTCGGTCACGAGGTCGTTTAGTGAGGCGGGACTGTGCTGGTGCTTCGCGCGATAGTCGTTTATCGCTTTTCGCATCTCGTTGAGGTCAGCACGCAACGCCGCCTCTGGCCGGCGGTCGACGACGTTGTGGGTTCGCGTGAGCGCTATGGCGATGATCACAAGGCCGACGCCGGCGAAGAGGAGACCGCGTTTCAATGCGTACCGAACGTGCCGACGTTCTTCAGCGTCACGGCGATGCCGATCGTCGGGATGTAGCCGCGGTCGAACGTGAAGTAGCGGCGGTACTCGAGCGCGAGACCCCAGCAGGAGCCCTGGCCGCCGAGGAGGTAGCGCTGCTCCAGGAACTGGCCGGTCTTGGCGTCGTAGTTGACCGCGACGTCGGCGCGGAGGTGGCTGCGCCAGATCGGCGAGCCGGCGTTGAGGCGCAACTGGCTCGATGCCGGAGTCTGGACGTTGATGATGTTCGGGTCGCTGGTCACGACCGGCGACTGATACGTGGCGAACCAGGTGAAGCCGAGG
>DASXIH010000072.1:0-5884 GCA_036498125.1 Thermoanaerobaculia bacterium | reverse complement strand
CCCGACGTCGACGAGGAGAATCGCGAGCGCTATCGGAACCTGGCGCGCTTCCGCGGAAAGTTCGTGACGGGCGGATCCGACGACCACGGCACGGCGAAGGAAGTGGAGACGCTCGGCACCGTCCGCGTCCCCGAAACGCTGATCGGACCAATCCTTGAACGTATCTCCTGATGTTTGGTCGCTAGAGCACTCTTCGCCATCTTCGTAGCCCTCGCCCTTCTCGGCGACGCGCGCATCTTTCTCTTCGTCTTCAACCGCTACGTTTACGGCAGCCATCGCGAGGAGGAGTCACCGCACCGGTGGCTGCTGTGGATCGTAACGCCGCTGCTCGCGGTCGCCACGATCTTCTTCCTCCGCTATTGGAGCGTCGTCGCGGCGCCGGTCGGGTTGTACTGGATCGTCGACCGCATTCGCGTGCTCATGCGGCGCGACGCGGAGCTCGCAGGAACGGTGACGTACCGGCCGCCGCGGATCCGCCGCCGTTTTCTCGCGAACGATCTCTACGACCTCGAGGTCACGCGCCACGAGATCTTCATCGACGACCTGCCGGAGCAGGCGAACGGACTCCGGATCGCGTTCATCACCGACACGCACGTCGCGCCATTCGTGCGGCGCGACTTCTACCGCGAGATCGTGCGGCGCGTGAATGCGTTCGATCCGCACGTCGTGCTCTTCGGCGGCGACTTCGTCTCGTTCCGGCGCCACATCCCGCTCGCAGCCGAGGTGTTGTTTGAGGGGCTGAAGGCAACGGAGCGATACGCGGTGCTCGGCAATCACGACTACTGGTCGAATGCGGAGGACGTCCAGCGCGAGCTCGGCGCGCGCGGCGTCAAGTTTCTGATGAACGAAGCGGTGCTGCTGTGCGGCGCGCTGCCGCTAACGGGCATCGATGAAATCTACCGCGGGAAGCCGGACGTCGAGAAAGCCTTCGCAGGCATCGAGCCGATCGCTCCGTGCATCGCGATCAGCCACCATCCGGACATCATCGACCTCGTGGAGTCGCGGCGCATCGATCTGCTCCTCTGCGGCCATACGCACGGCGGCCAGATCCGCGTACCGTTCTTCGGCGCGATCGTCATTCCGTCGCGGCACGAGGGGGAGTTCGCGTCAGGATTTCACCGTGTGCGCAACGTGTTGATGTACGTCAGCCGCGGGATCGGCGCGATTCCACCGCTGCGTGTCCTCTGCCGTCCGGAAGTTGCGACGTTCACACTCCGGCGCGGGCAGCGGAACGTCACTGTCTGAGCATGAGACTCTCATCCGTCTGGAGCGAAATCGAGCGCGTCGCGCGGCGTGAACATGTCGCGCATATCGGCGCCAGCGACGTCGGCGACGCGCACGCGCCGCTGTTCGCGGAGTGGATCGCGAACAACCGCCATGCCTCGATGTCGTATCTCGCGAAGAACGTCGCGACGCGAAGCGAGCCGCAGATGCGCTTTCCGTGGGCGAAGTCGGTGATCGTGCTCCTCGTCCCGTATTCGTCCGAGCGCCCGAACGCGCCGAAGGGCGCGCTGTCCGACCACATCGCCCGCTACGCCCTCGGCGACGACTATCACGACGTCCTCGACCGCATTCTTCGCACGCTCGAAGACGAGATCGCGCGCGTCGCGCCCGGCACGAAGACGTGGCGCTACGCCGACACCGGCCCGCTCTCCGATCGCTCCTTCGCCGCGCAGGCGGCTCTCGGATGGATCGGAAAGAACGGGATGCTGATCCACGAGGAGCACGGCTCGTACTTCTTCGTCGGGACGCTCCTCACCTCGCTGGACAACGACCTCCGCGCCGGGGAGGTCGCCGACCGCTGCGGCGCCTGCACCCGCTGCCTCGACGCCTGTCCCACTCACGCCATCCTCCCGAACCGCACCGTCGACTCGGCGCTCTGCATCAGCTACGCGACGATCGAGCACCGCGGCGCGTTCAACATCGAAACAGCTGGGAACGCCTTCGGCTGCGACATCTGCCAGGAAGTCTGCCCCTGGAACGCCGCACCGCCGGAACCGCACCCCTCTTTTCTGCCTCGCGACGAATACCGCGCGACGCCCGTAACCGATCTCCTGAAGTTCACTCAGACGGACTTTTCGTCGCTCTTTCGGAAAAGCGCGATAAAAAGGGCCAAACTAGCGGGCATGAAACGGAACGTCGAGGCGTTGCAGAACGGCCGATGAAGATCTCGATGATCTCCCTGGAGGACGGCATCACCGCCACCGGCTTCCGGAAAGTGGCGGCGTACGTCGAGCAGCTGAATCCCGATACGCGCATCGCGTACGTCGGGACGCGGCGCTATCGCTCGATGTGGAAGTCGTTCGTACGGAAGATGGGCGACATCGCCGCGTTCACCGACGACGAGATCGACAACGTGGCGCAGGGCGTCGCGAAGGACGCCGACCTGATCGCCTTCTCGTCGATGACCGGCTACTCCGATCTCACGAAACGGATCGCGAAGCGCGTGCGCGAGATCGCGCCGCAGGCGTACACGATGTGGGGCGGCATCCACCCGATCATCTACCCCGAGGATGCCATCACCGCGGACGTCGACGCGATCTGCACCGGTGAAGGGGAGTTCGCGTTCGAAGAGGTCTACAACGCGCTCCAGCGCGGCGTGCAGCCGCTCGAAGTGCAGAACTTCTGGTTCAAGCGCCGCGACACCGGCGCGATCACCCGCAACCCCTTCCGGCCGCTGCAGACGGCCGCGGAGCTCGAGACGCTGCCGTACCCGAAGTACGGCGGCCCCGAGATGTTGTACCGGCACGACAACGGCGAGTTCACGCAGGTGACGCGCTCCGACTACCTCGCGAACAACGGCCTCGCCTATCCGGCGATCTGGTCGATCGGCTGCCCGCTGCACTGCACGTTCTGCGGCAACACCGTCTTCATCGCGAACGACCCGGAGTACAAGAAGATCCGGCATACGTCGCCGGACTACGTGATCACCGAGGTCGAGAAGGCGCGCAAAGTCCACCCGCACCTGCAGACGGTGCTCTTCTACGACGACAGCTTCCTCGCGATCCCGATCCGCGAGCTGACCGACTTCGCCACGCAGTGGCGCGAGCGCGTCGGCCTGCCGTTCTGCGTTTACGGCGTGATCCCCTCCTACGTGCAGCGCGACAAGCTGGAAGTGCTAACGTGGGCGGGACTCAACCGCGTGCGCATGGGCATCCAGAGCGGGAGCGACCGGATCCTGAAATTCTACCGCCGGCCGACCCCGATCCCGAAGATCGAGCACGCGGCGCAGGTGATCAGCGAGTTCGCTCGCTATCAAATCAACCCGTCGTACGACATCATCGTCGACAACCCGGTCGAGACGCGGCAGGACGTCGTCGACACGCTGGAGCTGGTCTACCGCCTGGCGCGTCCGTTCACGCTCAACATCTTCTCGCTGCGCGTCATCCCGAACACGGTGCTCGAGAAGCAGATGAGCGAGGCGGGGCTGGACATCGAAGAGATCAACCAGAACTACACCTCGCTCCGGCCGACGTGGGCGAACTTTCTGCTCTACGTCCTCATGCTCCGCCGTCCGCCGCGGAAGTGGTTCGACCGGATGCTCAAGCGCGTCCGCGCGTACAGCGAGCCGCAGCACGAGTACAACCTGCTGATCACGATGGTGCGCATTCCGTGGCTGATCCAGCAGGGCCTCCGTCACATGCGCTTTCTCGAGTTCTCAGTGATCACCGGCGCCCCCGGCTACATCCTCTGGCGCCTCGGCATCGTCAAGCTTTGGTCGAAACTGTTCGCGCGCAAGCTGACGGCGCCCAGCGGCAAGTGGGCCCAAGCGGCGGCGACTGAAGCAGCGACCGACGCGGCTTAGGGCAGCGCAAACGCGCGGCCGATGATGGTGGGGTCGACCGACCGGTCGAGGTACTCCCACACAGCCAGCGCGTCAGGGTGGTCGGCGATCGGCGGGGCGATCGCGCGCGTCTGCGGGTCGTTGATGCTGATCCGCGCGCGGCGATACCAGTGGAACGCCTCTTCCGGATTGTGGCGCAGCTCCTCGCGCACGCCCTGAATAAGGAGGAACTGCTCGGCCGGGATTCCTGACGCTTCGATCGATCCGTAAGACGGCGCGAGCTGCCGCGCACGCGCGCGGAGGATCTTCAGCTTCAACCGGAGCGACTGCGTGTCGAGCACCGCGTGGCCGAGCTCCGACAGGTGTCCGATCGCGAGCCGCATCAACTCCGGCTTTTCCGCGATCTGAAGTCCCGCACGATACCTGCGGAAGTCGCCGCTGATCGCCTTCATCGCCGACCAGACGACGCGTCCCGACACCGCAACTTCGAGCGACGAATCAGGGACCGCGAACGCCAGCTGCGCGCGCATGTCGAGCGGAAGCTGCGTCACCGTCTCGACACCTGCGCCCCGCGCGGAGAGGTCCTCGATGTAGACGCCGCTCTCGCCGAAGACCGCCTTGACCGAGGGGATCACGAAGAAGCGATCCGTGGAGCGAAGCTCTTCGATCCGATTCGAGCGCCGCGACGTGTGGAGCTGCGTGAGCAGCGAGTTCATGACGTCGGGCTGCCCATACGTCCGGACGCCGGAGACGAACTTGCCGGGCGACGACGTCTCCGCCTGCGACCAGACGATGACCGCTTCGAGATTCACCGGCGAAGGGTGACCGTCGATCGGAAGCTTCAGGACCGACTTCGATCCCATCTCCAGCGGATCCTCATGCCGGAAGCGCGCCCCTTTCGCGGAGATGTCGCAGATGGCGACGTTGGCGTTGCCGAATGTGGCGGCGAGCGGCGGAGCGAGAAGGAAACGCTCAGCCGTGCGCAGGTTTCGCGCGGCTTCGTACATGCTGAATCCATTCAGCTTACTCGTGTTCGCCGCGCGGGACCAAATGGTGTGATCTACCTCACGTCAGATCCGTTCCACGATCATCGCCGCCGCTTCGCCGCCGCCGATGCAGATCGCGGCGAGACCGCGCTTCAGGTTGCGGGTCTCGAGCGCGTGCAGGAGCGTGACGAGGATACGCGCGCCGCTGGCGCCGATCGGGTGACCGAGGGCGACGGCACCGCCGTAGATGTTCATCTTCTCGTGCGGGATGTCGGCGTCCTTCATCGCCGCCATCGCGACGGCGGCGAATGCCTCATTGATCTCGACGAGGTCCATGTCGCTCATGGACAGATTCGCCCGGTGCAACGCGATGTCGATCGCTTTCGCGGGCGCCGTCGTGAACCACTCCGGCTCCTGCGCCGCGGTGGCCTGCGCCACGATGCGGGCGATCGGTTTCAACCCGTTCTTCTCCGCGTACTCGGCGGACGTCACGACGAGCGCCGCGGCGCCGTCGTTGATCTTCGACGCATTCGCGGCGGTGACGGTGCCGCCCTCTTTCAGGAATGCCGGTTTGAGCGTCGGCATCTTCTCGAGCGGCGCGGCAAACGGCTCCTCGTCATCGACGACGACTGACTTCCCTTTCCGCCCCTCGATCTCGACGACGGCGATCTCTTTCTTGAACTTCCCGCTGCGGATCGCTTCCTGCGCCCGAACGTAAGACTCCTTCGCGAACGCGTCCTGCTCCTCGCGCGTGAAGTGGTACTTCTGCACGCACGTTTCCGCGCAGTTGCCCATGTGCTTGTCGCCGTACGGGTCCCACAGGCCGTCGTGGATCATCAGGTCGATCATCTTCCCGTTGCCCATGCGGTAGCCGTTGCGGGCCTGCGGCAACGCGTACGGCGCGTTCGACATCGACTCCATTCCGCCCGCGATCGCGAGCTCGTACTCGCCACAGCGGATGTCGTTCGCGGCGTACATCACGGCCTTCATCCCGGAGCCACAGACCTTGTTCACCGTGACTGCTCCGGCGGAGACGGGGACTCCGGCGTAGATCCCGGCCTGACGCGCCGGCGCCTGGCCGACGCCGGCCTGGAGGACGTTGCCCATGATCACC
>DASXIH010000071.1:0-3086 GCA_036498125.1 Thermoanaerobaculia bacterium | reverse complement strand
CTGCACGGCCGCGAGAACCTCGCGGCGTTCGTGATGGTGATCGGCATCCTGCTGCTGATCCTCCTGCCTGCAGTCATTCTCTGCGTGCTGCTCGTCGAGCAGGCCAACGGCGTGATCGCAATGTTTCAGAACGGCAGCGCGCAGCGCCTCCTGTCGCGCATCGACATTCCCTCGCATCTGATGTGGGTGAAGCGATTCGTGCCGACGTTCGATCCTGCGAGCGTGAGCCCTGAGATCGTGCTGCTCCCCATCGTGCGCACGATTCCGGGATGGGTGGCGCGGAACGGCGGGGCGATCGTCGGCGGCGTCGCCGGCGTGGCCCTCACGTTCGCGATGGTGCTCCTCTCCGCGTTCTTCTTCTATGTGGAGGGGGAGGCGATCCTGAAAGAGCTGACGCTCCTGTCGCCGCTTCCGGCGGAGTACGACCGCGAGTTCGGCGAGAAGTTCAAGAGCGTGGTCGACGCGACGTTCAAGGGGCACATCTTCACGGCGATCGCACAGGGCGTTGTCACGGGCGCCGGCCTCGCGATCGCGCACGTCCCGGCGGCGATCTTCTGGGGATTCGTGGCGATGATTCTGTCGATGCTGCCGATGGTCGGCGCCGCGGTCGTTTGGGTGCCGGCGGCGATCTATCTCTTTATCTCCGCGTCGATGGGGGACCGCGGCTACTTCGGCGCGATCTTCCTCGTCATCTGGGGCATCGCGGCGATCTCGCTCGTCGACAACGTGATCCGCACCTGGACGATGAAGGGCAACGCCCACCTTCCAGCGATCCCGCTCCTCATCGCGGTCATCGGCGGGATGGACGCCTTCGGCTTCATCGGCCTCGTGATCGGCCCGCTGGTCTTCTCGCTGCTGATGTCGGTCATCGACATCTACAAGCGGTCGTTCGGCATCCCCGAGAGCCGCAGCGAAGTGGCCTAGCTCTTCGCGAGCCGCCGCGCCGTGTCGACCAGCGCTTCGTGGACGAACGGCTTCCGCACCACCGCGAAGATCTCGTCGCGGATCGGGTCGAGCACGGCGTCGGGGGCGCCGGTGATGACGACGACGCGGCGGAGCATCCCGGGCGCGTTTTCGCGCAGGTAGCGGATGACGGTCATGCCGCCTTCGAGCGGCATCATGAGGTCGAGGAGGACCGCGGTGTACTGCTGGTTCTCGATCGCGTCGATGGCGTCATTGCCGCTGACGACCGCGTCGACCGCGTACCCGGCGCGCTTCAGAAGCAGGGAGACGAGGCGCCGCATGGCGGCGTCGTCGTCGAGCAGGAGGGCGCGCTTCCGGCGGAAAGGAAACATAGGGGCGCGGAGTCTATATGGTGCGGAGTACAGGATTCGAACCTGTGACCACCTGCGTGTAAAGCAGACGCTCTACCACTGAGCTAACTCCGCGAATCGCGTGGCGAGGAAGCGTAGCACGCGAGCGCATCGAGAGCCTCTCCGGTCACTCGCATGACGTGCCACTCCGACATCGGCACCGCGCCGAGGGAGCGATAGAAGTCGATGGCGGGAGTGTTCCAGTCGAGGACCGCCCACTCGAAGCGCGCGCAGTTGCGCTCCTTTGCGATCGCCGCGAGACGCGACAGCAGCGTGCGGCCGTGTCCTTTCCGCCGCGCTTCCGGCCTGACGAAAAGATCCTCCAGGTAGAGTCCCGGCTTGCCGGTCCACGTCGAGTAGTTGTGAAAGAAGAGCGCGAAGGCGACCGGGACTCCATCGTCCTCGCCGATGAGCACCTCCGCGAACCTCGGGTTCCCGAACAGCGTCGTGCGCAGCAACTCCTCGGTTGCCGCGACTTCGTGCGCGCTCCGCTCGTACTCGGCGAGGTCGCGGATGAATTGGAGAATCAGCGGAACGTCGGCCTCGGTCGCCGTGCGGATCTGCAACTCGCTCATGCGGGGACAATCATCACCGGAACGGGCGCTTTCCGCACGATCTCGACCTTGAGGGGGCTCGGCGCGTCCGCTGCGTTGACGAAGATCGCATCCGCATCCGCCTTTTCCGTGTAGCGGACGACCTCGCGCTCGACATCTTCACCCGCGACGACGGTTTTCTTCGCGTTGATTCCGGTTGCGATCTCTTCAAGGAAGGCTTCCGCCTCCTCACGCTCGCCGCCGGGGCAAACGGTGACGAGATGGAGCTCGCCTCCCTGTCGCGCGGCGATCGCGGCTGCGAGGTCGAGCGCGGCGCGCGAGTGCTGTTTTGCATGGACCGGCACGACGATCCGATGCACCAGGCGGTGGGTGTGGATTCCGTAGCGGATCGCGAGCAGGGGGACGGCGGTCTTCGTGATCACCTCGCGCGTCGTCGAGCCGAGGAGGAGGTGCGCGACGTGATGTCGCGCGTGGGTCGACATCACGACGAGGTCGATTGCCTCCGACGTCGCGGTGCGCGCGATCTCCGCTCCCGGATCGGGAGCGCTCTTCACTATGAGGCTCGTCGCGATCGCGGCGTTGGCGTGTTTCACCCGGTCGCGCAGCTTCTCCAGCTCGATGCGCTCGGCGTAGTCGTAGAGCGACGGATCGGCGGGGAAGCGCAGCTCGCCGGGGTGCGAGCTCCACGTCATCCGTATGTGCAGGATGACGATCTCCGCGCCGGTGCTCCCCGCGATGCGCACAGCATCATCGAACACCCACGTCGACGCGGTGGAGAAGTCGGTCGGGATCAGGATTCGACGCCAGGGAAACACTATTTTCCCGCTACTTGCGTCGCTCCGGCGGCAGGCGCCGGGGTGACGATGTAGCGTATGACTGTTTTCGGCTCCGCTTCCGTTTCGGCGATCTGCAGCGTGACTTGCTTCCCGTTCGCGACGATGGTGTCGCCGGGGATGAACGGGTCCTGCATCGCCTCGTTCAAATGCACTTCCAACGTGCGCCAGTTCTGCTGCTCCGGCGGATATGGATTCGTCGGAGCGTAGGCGCGGAACTGGGCGAGGTAGGTGGTGTAGTAGTGGTAGACCTGCGGATACGAATCGTTGGTGGCCAGCGTGTAGACCGTGCTCTGCGCTCCGTACTGATTGCGGACCATCACTTCGTCGTGACGGGTGAGGTCGTCGCGGTACTGCGCGTCGGCATAGACCGGGATCGCTTTGCT
>DASXIH010000070.1:0-2793 GCA_036498125.1 Thermoanaerobaculia bacterium | reverse complement strand
CACCCTTACCTTGTCGTTCGAAGCGACAAGCGTTGTCGCGCAATATTCGTTTGAGTTCCTGAGTAAACGACTCGGACATCAGGATGCCAGCGTCACGAGCTCCTGCCGGTGGCTGGTCAGCTCAAACGTGAGACGGCCGCTCGGATCGTTCGCGGGAAGCAGCCCATTCGCTTCGAGCAGTTCAGGAATCATGGTCCGCAGCGTCGCGGTCAGCTCGTCGATCGTTGCAGCCTCGGTGGCTAAACCCGGCACATCTTCGCTCGTGGCAACCCAGACGTTCGCCTCCGGGTCCCAATCTGCTTGTACGTGGTAGATGCGCGGCTCCATCGCGGTGGAAAGAATAGCAGGATCGTGATCGCGCTCGATTCAGCGCATGAGCACGGCCGCGATTGCCGCCAACAGCACCGTCACCGCCGAAAACACGATCGGGATGGCGAATAAGAACTCGAAGCCGACGACGACGAGGCCGATGCAGCAGAGGAGGAGGGTGAGCGTCATCGGCAGGGCTTCGCGGCCGTGGCGCTTCGCGATGATGGCGAGCTGCCAGGCGATCGCGGAGAGGGCGAACATCAGGACGCTGATCGTGATCGCGAGGCCGCGGTAGAAGTCCCAGTAGCTCCGCGTGAAGCCCATGATCGGGAAGCGGAACGACTGCATGGCGTGGAACACCGCGGCCTCGGACGGGCCGCGCTGGACCTGCGGCGAGGCGGTGCCGAGGGTGTGGCCGAGGGCGAAGACGAAGAGGACGACGGAGAGGGTTTTCAGGGCGGCCGGCGATCTCACGCGGCACCGGCCTTCGTCTCAGCGGCGCGTTTCGCATAGAGATCGAGGAGACTGCCCCAGCCTCCCGGCGAATCGACCGCGGTGCGCATCGTTTCGCCGCCGGCACCGTGGCGCTCGAAGTTGCGATGTTCGAGCTTGACGCGCGTGGCGCCGTCGGCGGTCGGGATGAACCGGACGTCGACTTCGCTCGACTGCGCGAGGTCGGGCTGATAGCCCCACTCGTGCGTGATCTGCCAAGCCATCACGAAGCGGCGCGGCGGCTCCCAGACGAGGATCTGACCCCACGGGCAGTCGGTACCGTCTTCCTGCTCGGAGTAACAGCGCCCGCCGACGCGCCCTTCGATGACGGCGCGCTTCATCGGCGAGCTGCCGATGTGATGGCTGCGCGGCCACCACGAGTCGAATCCTTCCGTGAAGAGGTGGAAGGCGCTCTCGGGATCGGTGTCGACGACGATGCTCTTTCGGACGGGCTCCACTTCGCTCATTTCTTCTCCGCCTTCCGTTTGAATGCCGCCAGCGCTTCGGTCCAGAACTGGTCGAAGAACCGGCGCAGGTTGTTGAATCCGTCGATGTCGATGGCGTACACGCGCCGCGTCCCGACCGCCGTGTCGGTGACGAGCCGCGCGTCTTTCAGGACCCGCAGGTGCTGCGAGATCGCCGGCCTGGAGACCGGGAACTCCTCCGCCAGCTCACCCACGGAGAGGGGGTTGTCGAACAGCCGCGCGAGGATGGCGCGCCTCGTCGGGTCCACGAGCGCGTCGAATTGATTTTGGTAAGCGTCCACTAACCGTAAGTTAATGCTTACGTAGTTGTGTATCAAGGGAGATCTGTAAGCCCGTCCTACGTCTTCAAGGGTCTACGGCTGTTGAACGACGGCGCCGTTCTGGATGACGAGCTCGATCGCGCGGGTGTTCGCGATCGCGTCGAGCGGGTTTTTCGAGAGGACGAGGAGGTCGGCGCGGAGGCCTTCGCGGATGGAGCCGAATTCGTTTTCGTGACGGAGCGCTCGGGCGGCGTTGGAGGTGGCCATCCGCAACACGGCGAGGGGCGGGATGCCGGCGTCGACGAGGAGTCGCATCTCGTCGTGCACGCTCGCGCCGGGGACGATCCACGGCGTCGGTGTGTCGGTTCCGACGACCATCTCGACGCCGCGGTCGTGCATCTTTTTGATCAGCCCCAGGAGGATCGGCCACGACTTCTGCGCCTCGGCGAATTGCGCGGGCGTCCAGTCCTTGACGAAGTTGCCGGCGGCCCACCCTTTGCGCACCGGGTCCGGAACGTAGGCGAGGTCGGGGCTCTCGAGCCAGCGCTTGTCGTTGCCCCAGAACTTCGTCTGCATCGTCGCCATCAGCGTCGGATCGACGACGACGTGATGCTCGACGAGGGCCGCGATCATGTCGTCGATCGCTTTGTCGTCGAGGTGCTCGAGCCAGTAGACGCGGCCGAACATGCTGTTCGGCATGGCGGCGCGATCCTTCCCGGCGACGTACTCCGGCGACCACGGCGCGGCGTGCTCGACGCCGTCGATGCCGAGGCGCGCGGCCTCGGTCCAGGTGGTGCGCTGGAGGTGGCCGACGATCGGGAGTCCGTGGCGATGGGCTTCGTCAATGGCGACGGCCGTCAGATCCGGCCGCATCGACGAGTAGATCTTGATGAGATCGACGCCCGCGAGCGCCTGCCACTGAATCTCGCGGCGCACTGACGCCTCGTCATGCACCGGCTGGAAGCCGGGAGGACGGAAGTCGGAGTCATTGAGAATCCGTCCGGCGGTGAAGAGCTGCGGTCCTTCGACTTCTCCTTCGCGTAGCAGTTTGCGCAGCAGCAGCGCGTCGGCGGTGATGGCGCCGGGGTCGCGGATGGTCGTCACGCCGAAGCGGAGGAACGTGCCGAGGAATGAGAGCGCGACGTCCCGGTCCCAGCGATCGCCCGGCTCTCCCTTCTCGTTCATGACGTCGCCGCCGATGTGAGCGTGCATGTCGATCAGGCCGGGGATGACGAACTTGCCGGCCG
>DASXIH010000069.1:0-2643 GCA_036498125.1 Thermoanaerobaculia bacterium | reverse complement strand
TGTGCCTCCGTCGTGTCGAACGCGGTGACCAGGCGGTAGGCATCGTCGCCGAAGATGGGCCAGTCAGCGAAGAGGAAGCCTCGTTCGCGGAGCGCTGCGGCCTGCTGCGGCGAGAAGCGGGTGAAGAGGACGTTGGCTTCGACGGGACGGATGGTCTCGAGGCCGCGGGCGAGGCGCTGGGCCATGGCGTTCGCGTGGCGGGCGTTGCGGAGCCAGAGGTCATCCGTCAGGTAGGCGTCGAGCTGCGCGGAGATGAAGCGCATTTTCGAGATGCGATGGCCGCTGCGGTGGTGCCGTAGCGCGAGCTCCTCCGCCAGCGATTTGTCGAAGACGACGATCGCTTCGGCGGCGAGCGCGCCGTTCTTCGTCGCGCCGAACGTCAGGAGGTCGACGCCGGCGCGCCAGGTCAGGTCGGCCGGGCTGGCGCCGGTGGCGGCGACGGCGTTCGCGAAGCGGGCGCCGTCGAGGTGGATGCGGAGATCGCTGCGCAGCGCCTGCATTTCGGCTGCGGAGTAGACGGTGCCGGCTTCGGTGGCGTTGGTGATGCTGATGCATGCGGGCACGGCGGTGCGCTTGCTCTGTTTGACGGTTCGTATTGCGTCGGCAACGTCCTCGGGGTGAAGTTTGCCGCCGGCGCCGGCGATCGGGATCAGCTTCGCGCCGCCGCTGAAGAACTCCGGCGCGCCGCACTCGTCGCGCTGGATGTGTGCGTCTTCATGGCAGAAGACGGCGCCCCACGGCGGTGTCAGCGCGGCGATCGCGAGCGAGTTCCCCGCCGTTCCGCTGACGACCGGAAAGACGTCGACCTCGGTCTCGAAGATCTCGGAGCAGCGACGGCGGACGCTCGCCGTGTATTCGTCGCCGCCGTACGACGTCTGCGTCCCTGCGCTGGCACGCGCGATCGCCTCGAGGATCTCCGGCGAGCAGCCGTGGGTGTTGTCGGAGCGGAAATCGGCGGACATGACGCGCCGCATAATAAGGGCGATGATTGCAGCGTTGATGATGCTCGCTTCGCTCGCCGGGCCGGCGGGGGCGCCGGCCCCCACACAGAAGCAGACGCAGTACGAGGTCTATGCGATCCGGTACGCGACGATTCCGGGATTCAAGGTGTCGGGACTGATCGACGGGGCCGATCCGGAGCGGCGGATCGACATCGCGATGATGGTGTGGCTCATTCGCGGGAACGGGCGGAACGTCCTCGTCGACTCCGGCTTCTACCGGCCGTCGATCTTCAAGAGCTGGAAGGTCGATTCGTTCGTGAGGCCGGACGAGGCGGTGGCGCGTGCCGGCGTGAAGCCGGAGGAGGTCACGGACGTCATCCTGACGCACGCGCACTGGGACCACGCCGGCGGCGCGGAGCTTTTCCCGAAAGCGCAGATCTGGATTCAGAAGGACGAGTATCAGTACTACACGGTCGACGCCTGGAAGCCGGACGGCAAGCACGGCGGCATCGACCGCGAAGACATGAACTTCCTCGAGCGGGCGAACAAGGAAGGGCGGCTGCACCTCGTGGACGGCGACCGTGAGATCCTCCCCGGCATCCGCGTCTACACCGGCGGGCGGCACACGTATGCTTCGCAGTACGTCAGCGTCGACGGGAAGCCCGGAACGATCGTGCTGGCGTCCGACAACATGTACCTCTACGAGAACCTCGAGAAGCACGTCCCGATCGCGCAGACGTTCGATGCGAAGTCGAACCTCGCGGCGCAGGACCGGATGAAGACGATCGCCGGCAATCCGCGGCTGATCGTCCCCGGCCACGATCCGCTGGTGATGACGCGCTTCCCGAAGGTCAGCGACAATGTGGTGAGGATCGAGTAGCGATGCCATGCGATCACGCAGGTCCGCAGGAAGTCATCGCGATGGCGGAGGAACTGCTTCGCTCGCAAGGCGCCGAGCCGGCCCCCGGCGCGAAGTTCCGCTGGGCCGAGAATCACGACGGCTTCTTCGCATCGGTGATCACCGAGGTCGAGCGCCGCGGCGATCAGTGGGTCGTAACGCGTCTCGATCGAAGCAAAGAAAAGTTACCGGAGCAGGAACTCGGCCTACGCCAGCTCCAGTAACTAGTTACTAGTCACTAGTCACTAATTTTTGTGGTCCACTGCTTGCGATATGTGAGGTACGTGGTTAATGGTTTCGTAAGGGTCCTTGGAGGATAAAGTGAACAAAACCAAGCAGTTCGCCTTGTATGTCGGAGCGGCGGCGATGCTCATCGGAACGTCCGCTTTCGCGGAATCGCGTCACACGCATGCGACAGAGCGCGGTGGCAGCGGAGATCGCGGCGGACGAACGAACGTCGAACGACGCAATACCGAGCAGCGCAGTACGACGCCGTCGTACCAGCAGCAGCGGACGGAGACGCGGAACTGGAACAACAACAACCAGAACCGCAGCTACGACCGCAACAACAACTACAACAACCGCAACAACACCCGGAGCTACGAGAGCAACCGCGGCTATACGCAGCAGCGCAGCTACGACAACCGCAGCTATGACCGCAACCGCGGTTCCGACAACCGGAGCTTCGACCGCAACCGCGGCTACTCGGGCGCACGCGGCAACGCGTACTACCGCGACGGCCGTATCTCGCGCATCGAGCACTGGAACGGCGGGTATCGCGTTTGGCTCGGCGGCGTGAGCTAT
>DASXIH010000068.1:0-2143 GCA_036498125.1 Thermoanaerobaculia bacterium | reverse complement strand
GCGTCGTCTTCGAGGAAGCGACGCACCCGAACGGCCAGCGGCTGATCTCCGCGCGCATCATCCCGTTCCGCGGATCGTGGGTCGAGTTCACGGTCGACATCCATGACGTGATCTACGTCCATATCGACAAGAAGAAGAAGTTCCCGGCGACGGCGCTGCTCCGCGCATTCGGCTATGGAACCAATTCGGACATTCTCCGCCTCTTCTTCGCGGTGCGCGATCTCGACCTCACCAAGAAGCGTGAGAGCCGTGGCGAGCAGCGTGAGGTGCTTGGTGCGATCATCGCCGAGGACATCGCCCTTCCCGGCGAAGCAACTCCCGAGGATGCGCCCAAGGCTCGCACGAAGAAGGCGAAGGCCGAGCGCGAGCGTGCCGAGAATGTGCTCCTCGTGAAGGAAGGCGACGAGCTCACCGAGGAAGTGCTCAATCGTGTCCGTCGTCAGGGTATCGACACGGTCAAGGTCTTCGCGTCCTACATGACCATCGACCTCCGCGACGAGCAGGACGCAATCGATCGCGGCGAGCGTCAGATGCGTCGCTCGGTCGCGCAGGACATCGTGAACTCCGACGGTGAAGTCATCGCCGAGGCCGGCCAGCCACTGACCGACACCGTGATCCGCAAGATTCGCAAGGCGGAGATCAACAGGGTGCCGGTGTTCGTCACGTCCGGTCGCGCCGAATCGACGTTGATCAAGAACACGCTGGCAAAGGATCCGACGCGCAGCGAGAAAGAGTCGCTGCAGCAGATCTACGCGCTGCTCCGGCCCGGTGACGCACCGGATGCCGCGACGGCGAAGCAGGCGCTCGAGCGTCTCTTCTTCTCGCCGAAGCGTTACGATCTCGGCCGCGTCGGCCGATACAAGATCAATCAGCGGCTGGGCCTCTCGACGGACGCCGGCACGACGGTCCTTACGAAGGAAGATTTCGTCGCCATCCTGCGCTACCTCGTCGAGCTCCACGAAGGCCGTGGACATGTGGACGATATCGATCACCTCGGGAATCGGCGTATCCGCTCGGTTGGCGAATTGATCGCGAATCAGTTCTCGGTCGGTCTGTCGCGCATGGCGCGCCTGGTGAAGGAGCGCATGTCGATCAACACCGATCCGGAGAAGATCTCGCTCGACGATCTCGTGAACGCGCGGACGGTGAGCGCGGTCATCCAGGCATTCTTCGGATCGTCGCAGCTGTCGCAGTTCATGGATCAGACGAATCCGCTCGCCGAGCTGACGCACAAGCGCCGTCTGTCGGCGCTCGGACCGGGCGGCCTGACGAGAGAGCGCGCGGGCTTCGAAGTCCGCGACGTGCACTACTCGCAGTACGGTCGTATGTGCCCCATCGAAACGCCGGAAGGTCCGAACATCGGACTGATCACGTCGCTGGCGTGCTTCGCGCGCGTGAACGACCTCGGCTTCGTGGAAACGCCGTACCTCACAGTTAAGAACGGCAAGGTCACGGACGAGATCATCTGGCTCGACGCCAATCGCGAAGAGGACGCGATCATCGCGCAGGCGAACTCGAAGCTCGAGGACGATGGAACGTTCTCCGACGAGCTGGTGCTCAGCCGGCAGCAGGGCGACGTGCCGCTCGTACCGCGCGATCGGGTGGACTACATGGACGTCGCGCCGGAGCAGCTCGTCTCCATCGCGGCGGCGTTGATTCCGTTCCTCGAGCACGACGACGCGAATCGCGCGTTGATGGGCTCGAACATGCAGCGACAGGCGGTACCGCTCCTCAATCCGCGTACGCCACTCGTTGGTACGGGTCTCGAGGAGAAGGTGGCGCGCGATTCCGGCGCTGTCGTCATCGCAAAGCGCGCGGGTGTCGTGACGCGCGTGACCGCAGACGAGATCATCGTCGACAGTGGTCCGGCGGAACGCCGCGCAGCGGAAGAGCGTCGCTCTGACGATCGGCCGCTGGCGCGGCTGACGCAGCACGACCGCTACCGTCTGAAGAAGTACTGGCGGACGAACCAGGACACGGCGATCAATCAGCGGCCGCTCGTCAGGCTCGGCCAGCATGTGAAGCAGGGCGACGTCCTCGCGGACGGCGCCGGCACCGAGCTCGGTCAGCTGGCGTTAGGCTCGAACGTGACGGTTGCGTTCATGCCGTGGTACGGGCACAACTTCGAGGACGCGATCGTGTT
>DASXIH010000067.1:0-10867 GCA_036498125.1 Thermoanaerobaculia bacterium | reverse complement strand
GTCGAGGCTCGAATCGCACGCGCCGCCGGAACGGTTCTGATCCGCGTGGCGCAGACCGAGCGTATGGCCCAGCTCATGGGTCACGGCGGTGTTGAAATCGCCCGAGTTGAAGAGGCTCGTGCAATTCGCGATGCCCTGATTCATGCTGACTTCAGCCTCGAGCGTGGTGACGTACGTCTCGCTGTTGTGAGTGTTCGTGCCCGATGCGCGAGAAATACCGCCGTAGCCGAGCAGTCCTCCCCCTCCGCATGAGTAGGGGCCGAAACCCAATGACGAAAGGTCTTTCTCAAAGACGATGTTGTTTACGTGATCGGTCGTGTTCGGATCTTGTTGCTCCAAGGTGCCGTTCAGATTGGCGTTCGAGGAGGCGTAAACGTAGTTGATCCCGACGCCGGCACCGTTCCACGACGAAAAAGCGGCAGTGATCGCCTGCTTGCCGGCCGGCGTCCCCCCCGCGCCCGGCTCGCTGTTGCCTTGATTCCAGTTCACCGGAAAACCGTTCCAACGACATCCCTCGCCGCCACCTCCGCACACCAACATGTATGAGGTGCCGGTGAATGACGTCGCCTCCAGGACCGGGGCCGGCCTGTATAGCGACTCATGCGTCATGTTCGCAGGTGTGGGAAGGAGGTAATTCTGCGCAGGTTCGCCGCCGTCTCGGATGGCCCGAATGTATTCGAGGAACGCATCTGCGTCCCGTCGAAACTCGAGGTGAGCGCCGCCGTCACGATCCCAGCCGAAGACCTCTGCGGAACGCGAAACAGTCCGCCGGTCTTGTTCGTCCGAAAACACGAACACGCCAAGACCGAAGTCCACCGGCCCAAAGTCGCCGTCCGCACGGTGGTTCAGGAACAACAGGTAGTCGTCGCCTTCCGTGAAAGTCGGGGCGTCGCCGATCGCCCGGATCGTCTCACCGAAAACTCCTCCGGGCAGGTGGACGTGCACGACGCTCGTCGGATAGCCCTTCAAGATTTCCGATACCGAAAAATCCGTGACCGTCTCGATGCCGGTCGCGGCACTGTTCACGACATGCGAGTTGAGCGCATGCGCCACGACAATCGTTTCGCTCTTTCGAATGAATGCATCGTCCGGCGGGACGATGTAGCTCGCCGCAAAGACTGGTGTAGCGACGACCGCGCACGCTAGCGCGAACAGCACGAGTTTCCGGTTCACGGGGACTCCTCTCTGGTAGCTGGACGCGCAAATTTTACCGGGTTCGGCCCCGGATGGCGTGAGGAGAATCACCAGTTCCCAAGGATTTGCGGGAACCGCCACCGGGCGTCGGCGAGCTCTGCTTCGACGATCTCTCGCTCGCCCTCGGGCGGAGTGCCCTCCAGCTGCCAGTTTGCGAGCCACATCGGGTTGACGTACGGAAGGACGTTGAGCGACTCGATCCGGAACTTCAGGTCCCTCGCGGCGAAGCGTTCGTTGAGGTGCGCGATGACTTGTTCGGCGGTTGGGATTGGGTCGGTCATGGCGGTGGCACGCCCCTCATCCGGCGCTTCGCGCCACCTTCTCCCGGAGGGAGAAGGAGTTGACTCGGACACTCCCTCTCCCATCGGGAGAGGGTGGCGCGAAGCGCCGGGTGAGGGGCGTGCACCCTCGACGAGCGTGCATCACTCCTCAATCCCGAGCTCCTTCATCTTCGTGGCGAGCGTCCGGCTGGAGATACCGAGGAGTTCCGCGGCGGCGGCGCGGGAGCCAGATCGCTGCAGCGCCTCGGTGATCTTCAGGCGCTCGATCACATTGACGGCCCGCGCGGTCGCTTCTTCGAGTGTTCCGGAGAGATCCAGCGCCTCGGAGAGCGCTTCGCCGCTCGAGCGCGCGGTGCCGAGGCGGAGGTCGGGGACGTCGATCGTGTTGCGGTTGCAGAGGATCGCCGCGCGCTCGATGCAGTTCTCCAGCTCGCGAATGTTCCCCGGCCAGTCGTAGGCGCGCAGCTCGTCGCGCGCGGCGTCACTGATCCGGAGTCCCGGCTTCGCGAGCTCGCGGGCGAAGCGCTGGAGAAAGAAGTCGACCAGGGCGTCGATGTCGTCGCGACGTGCGCGCAGCGGCGGAACGACGACCGGAAAGACGTTGATACGGAAGAAGAGATCCTCGCGGAAGCGCCCCTCCTTCGCTTCCTCGCCGAGATTGCGATTCGTGGCGCAGATGATGCGGACGTCGACGTCGATCGTCGCCGTTCCTCCGATCCGCTCGAACCGCCGCTCCTGCAGGACACGCAGGAGCTTCGACTGGACGGAGGCGCCAAGGTCGCCGATCTCGTCGAGGAAGATGCTGCCGCCGTCCGCGAGCTCGAACTTGCCGAGTTGGCGGCCCGTCGCGCCGGTGAACGATCCCTTCTCATGGCCGAACAGCTCGTTCTCGATGAGCGTGTCGGGGATCGCGGCGCAGTTGATTGCGACGAACGGCCGGTCGCGGCGCGGCGACAACTGATGAATCGCGCGCGCGAAGAGCTCCTTCCCTGTCCCCGACTCCCCTTGCAGCAGGACGGTCGAATCGGTCGGCGCCACGCGCTGGATCGACTGCGAGACCTCGACGATCTTCGCCGACTCGCCGATGATCGCCGGCAGCCGGTAGCGCTTCTGGAACTCTTCCTTCAGCAGCAGGTTCTCGTGCAGCAGCTCGCGATGTTCGCGGCAGCGGCGGAGGAGAAAGACGAGGTGATCGACGTCGATCGGCTTCTGGATGAAGTCGAATGCGCCGAGCTTCATCGCCTCGACGGCGTTCTCGATCGTGCCGAACGCGGTCATCATGATGACCGGCATCTCGGGATCGCTCTCCTTCGCCTGCTTCAACACCGCGATGCCGTCGGCGCCCGGCAAACGAAGATCGGTGAGGACGGCGAAGTAGCGTTTTCCCTGCGCCAGCGTGCGGATCGCATCGCTTCCGCTCGCCGCGAGATCCGCCTCCAGCCCCTCGGCTTCGACGGTTTCTTTCAGCATGAGCGCGAGGGATTCCTTGTCCTCGACGATCAGCAGCCGCTTCATAGCGCGAACCAGTCCCGGATGCGCGACAGGACGGTGGACTGCATCTCTTCGCGCGCGTCTTCGCGGAACGTCTCGAGGTCTTCGAGCCGCTGCGCGATCTGCTCGGAGAGCGCGTCGGCGAGCTCCGGATGGGCGACCAGAAGCGGCTGCAGCGCGCCCTTCCCGATCTCGATCGCGACGACGTCCGTCAGCGCGACGACGTCCGCCGTCCGCGTTTCGCCCGTGAGCAGCGCCATCTCGCCGACGACGTCTCCCTCCCCGAGCTCCGCCACCTCGTGGACGCCGGCCGAAGAATCGTCCGGGACGCGGACGGAGACCTTCCCGCCGTCGATGATGAACATCGACTCGCCCGCGGTGCCGTGCCGGATGATCGTCTCCCCCTTCGAGTAGACATGCACCTCGGCGCTGTCCGCGATCGACTGATGCGCGGAGTCGGACAGCGGCGTCAGGATGTCGACTTCGCGGAGCCGCGCCAGCAGCTCCTCACGGCTGATCTTCGTCTGCTGATCCGCCGTGGGCGGCGTGTAGGCGTGGTACGCACGAACCGGGAACGGAATCGCGATCTCGTTCCGGCGCATCGCGTACCAGACTGCCTTCCGGATGTCGGCGTCGATGCGGTCGCGATTCATGTAGTCGCGGACGAAGTACTTGATCTCGTACGTCACGGCCGAGTCGCCGAAACCGGCGACGCGGGCGAAGCACGGCATCTCGCGGTCGACACCCTCGACGTGCGATGCCGCACGCTGCAGCACCTCGATGACCATCGCCGGTGCGAAGTGATAGTCGATGCCGACCTGCAGGACGCGGCCGTTGGGATTGTTGCTCGGGAAGACCTCCAGACGCTCCCGCGCCAGAAGCGAGTTCGGAAGCATGACGACGTCGTTGTTGTACGTCCGGATCTTCGTCGCGCGCCAGCTCACGTCCTCCACCCGTCCCAGGTACTCCCCCGACTTGATCACGTCGCCGACCTCGAAGCTGTCCTCCATGTGGAGGGCGATGCCGGAAATGAGGTTGCCGAGCGTGTCCTGCAGCGCGAGACCGAGGAAGGCCGCGAGGAGGGCGCCGCCGCCGAGGAGCGTGCGCAGGTCGTAGTTGAAGATCGTGGTGAAGAGGGAGGCGAAGAGGAGGAGGTAGAGGATCAGCGCGATGACGTCGCGCAGGAGCGGAGGGGCGGAGACGCCGCGGCGCCGCGCCATCGCAAGGTCGAAGACGACCATGTCGAAGATGCGGACGACCAGGAGGACCAGCGGGATATAGGCGGCGAACCGCAGGATCACGAGGTCTTTGCCGAAGACGTCGCGCAGATCGCCGAGACGCGGAAGGATGCGCGAGTCGTGCTTGAGGAGCGTGTAGATTCCGAAGAGCGCGATGCCCGAGAGAAGCGGATAGAAGAATCGGGATCGATCCGTCGAACGCACTACTCGCTGCCTCCGGCGGCGCGGCGCGCCCGGACGACGTTCCGGATGTCGCGCACGCCGAGGATCAGGTGGATGACGCCGAAGCCGGAGATGAAGCCCCGCACGAACGGATTGTCAGCCCAGAGCGCGACGGCGAGATGGTGGTGCAGGACCGGGTTGAGCGTCCATACGCGCGTCCACGGGACGACGGTGAAGAAGACACCCGCCTCGAGGCAGTACAGGGCGAAGAAAAGGGGAACGGACACGCGGCGATTGTAATCGCCGCGTGTTGTCACGTCTTACTGTTTGTGTCCCTCGTGGCCGCCATTGTTGTGGCTTCCGCCGCCGTCATTGTGCGGCTGCGGAGCGGGAGGCGGCGGGGGCGGAGGCGACGAATGGCTGCTTCCGCTGTTTCCCGAGCTCCCGCTGCTTCCGTGCGAGCCGGAGTCATGGCCGCTCCCGGAGTTGCCGGAGTTGTGCGAGCCGCCGGGGTAGACCCGCGGACCGCCGATGGCGTCGATGATGCGGCGCGGGATCGACGACTTGCCGCGATCCGCTTCGCCCGAATTCGAGCCGGCGTTCTTGTCGCCGGTGCTGCCGCGAACGGCACGGCGGCGCCACTCGTCCGATGACGGATTCGGATTCGCCGTCACCGGCTGCGGAACCGGTTCGACCCGGCCCGTGCCGCCGTTGGGCTCACCGTTGCGGCGAATATCGCGGTCGCGCCACGCACCGCCGCGATCGTTCGCGGAGCCAGTGTCGCGGCGAATGCGATTGTCGTACGTCGGCGCGACGGCGCCTGCTCCCGTCGGAACGACCGGACCGCCGGCGATCGGCGCCAGGGCACCGCCGCCAATCGGCGCGACGCTGCCACCGCCGATCGGCGCAAGACCGCCGCGGATCGGGGCGAGGCCGCCGCCGGCCTGCGCGCCGCCGCCCGACTCGCCGCCGCGCGAACGGACCACGCGCTCGCGGATGCCGTTCGAGAGATCGGGGTCGCGGCGGATGAACGGCGCCAGATCGTTGCCGCCCGTCGCCGCCGGGCTGTTCCCGCTGCGGCGAATGATGTTGTTCACCGCCTGCGCCGGATCGCGCAGCTCGTTCCGCGTGAAACGCGCCGGCTGCGTCGACACCGCGACGAGGCCTGAGCCCGGATTGCCGCTGCCGCGCAGCAGCCGCTCACGCGCCGCATCGGCCGAGAGTGCCGCGCGGTCGACGCGCACGCCGACGATCTCGTTCGGACGGAGGAACGTCCACGGCCGGAAGTCGATCTCGCCGACCCGCATGCGGCCGAACCAGCCAACGTCCCAGCTCGCCCGCGCATACGGGCGATAGCACCAGTTGTAATACGGCCGGTAGCAGTCCCACCATCCGGCGGGCGCCCAGCCGACGTACTCGGGGCTGTACATCCAGTACACCCACGCGGGCGAATAACCGGTGCCCGGCAGCCACACCCACCCGTAGAACGGATCAAAAGCCCAGCGGCCGTAGTGATACGGCACCCAGCCCCACGGCTCATACGAAGCCCAGATCAACGCGCCGGAGGGCCCGCTGACCCATTCGCCGTTGAAGTAAGGACGCCAGCCGGCCGCCACGTGCGGGCGCCAGCACCAGGTGCTGAAGCCGCTGACGTAGACCCACGAGCCGTTCGACGACAGGTCGGCATCGGCGTACGCGAGCGAGCGGTCGAGATAGCGGGAGCTGCCGTGACCATACCGTTCGGAGCGGCGAAGGAACCAGCGCTCAAAATCATCGGCGGACGAGTACGACTGATTCACGAGGCCGAAAAGGCCGTTATCGTCGACATGCGCTTCCTCGCCGGTGCGCAGTCTCCGCGTCTCCTTCGGCGTCCGCACCTCGACGTTCCCTTCGAATACCGTGACCCGGTCGCGGCCGCGGTCAGTGTCGACGGCGTAGATCGCGTCGTCATCCGCGACATAGCTCGCGTTGTCGGTATCGAGCCGGACGACGTCGGACGTGTCATCGCTGGCGCGCTGCAGGACCACATGTCCGTAGCGCAGCTCGACGACCGTCTGCGTGCCGTCGTTGCCTTCGACCGAATTGAGGATCGAGCCGAGGCGAACCTGCGTCGACTGATCGAGGCCGAGGACGTTGCCGTCGGACAGACGGATCTCGCTCCGGCCGCGGCGAGCGGTCGTGACCTCGTCGCCCGGGAAGAGCGGGATGTTGACGCGCGCGTCGATCTGCCGGCCGTCATCCGACTGGCGAACGACCGTACCGCCGTCGTCGTACGTCACGTACGACTGCGCCCGCTCGGCGTAGAGCGGCGCGGCGGCGAGGGTGAGAATGGCGAGGATCGCGAGCTTTCGCATTGACTCTCCTGCTAAACAACTGCTCGCCTCTGCTGCGTTCCACATGCCACGGCAGAGGCTGTGGTTCCAGTACTTTACGTCGAGTGCGGCGATGGGCATCTCCTCTGGTGAGGACAGGCCGTCATCGCGCGGCTACGTTCCGTACGTCAGCCTGTCGGCGAGAATGCGCGGGAGGCCGGCTTTCAAAATGGCGCTTTGGGTTTTTCCGACGTCGTAGGGGACGCGGAAGAACTGCACGGTCAGCTTCGACGAATCGAAGATCAGGAACGACGCCTCCGGGTTGCGGTCGCGCGGCTGACCGACGGAACCGGGATTGATCAGGTAGCGCAGCTCCGGGTCGAGGCGCACCGTCGCATCACTGCGGATCGACGATCCGCGGACGCGGTGGCGGTCGTCCATGGAGAAGATCACCGGCAGGTGCGTGTGGCCGTAGAGGATGAACTTCCCCTCGATCGAGTGGAACACCTGCGCGGCATGGTGGTCGTTGAAGACGTACTCGTCTTCGTCGTGAGGCGAGCCATGGCAGACGACGACGTCGTGGTCGACGATCGGTCCGAGCGGCAGCTTCGCCAGGAACTTCTGATTCACGGCGCTGAGGTGATCGCGCGTCCAGAGCGCCGCGTGCTTTGCGGCGGCGTTGAAGCCGTCCGCTGCGTCGATCCCGGCGGCGACGCGGTCGTGATTGCCGCGGATGTAGAGCTTCGGCGGGCGGAGCGTCCGCATCCGGTCGAGCACCTGGTTCGGCTGCGCGCCGTAGCCGACGAAGTCGCCGAGGCAGATGATGCGGTCGAACTTCTTCCGGCGAACGCGGCTCAGCACCGAGCGAAGCGCTTCGTGGTTCGAGTGCAGATCGCTGACGACGAGCGCTCGCATCAGGCATACCTCCGCGCGCGCTTCGCCGATTCGAGAACGCCTTTCGGCAGCTCGAGCAAGAGGCGCTCCACGATCTCGCCGGGCGTCTCTTCTTCGCGAATTTCGATGGTGACGTCGGCCGCCTTGTAGTACTTGATCCGGCTCGCGTAGAGCTCGTGCGCCGCCGCGTCGTCGCGGAAGAGCGGACGTTCCGCCGCCTTGTCGCCGATGCGCGCCCGCAGGAGCGCGTACGCGGCCGAGAGGTAGACGGACAACCCTTCCGACTGGATGAACTGCATGTTCTCGTCGAAGGTGAACGTGCCGCCGCCGGTCGCGATCACGGCCGACCCGAGGTACTTGGTCGATCGCAGCAGGTCGCGCTCGCGCTTTCGGAAGTACGGCTCGCCGTGCATCGCGAAGATGTCTTTGACCGACTGCTTCTCCGCCGCCTCGACGAGATCATCGATGTCGAAGAACGGCGCTTCGAGACGGGACGCCAGCTCACGGCCGATGGTCGTCTTGCCGGCGCCCATGAATCCGACGAGGTAGATTTTCATGGATTACCACTCGAATTGTTCCATGAACCTCGTCGAGATGTCTCCTCGCACGAATCGCTCGTCGTCGAGGATGGCGCGGTGCAGAGGGATCGTGGTCTTGACGCCCTCGATGATGAACGCGTCGAGCGCGCGTTTCGCGCGCTGGATGACCTCGAGGCGGTCCTTCCCGCGGATGACGAGCTTCGCGATGAGAGAGTCGTAGTGCGGCGGGATGACGTAGTCGCGATAGGCCGCCGTGTCGACGCGCACTCCCGGCCCCCCCGGCACGTGGAACTCGCGAATCTTCCCCGGGTTCGGCGCGAAGGTGATCGGATCCTCGGCGTTGACGCGGAACTCCATCGCGTGTCCGCGCAGCCGGAAGTTGCCTTCCGGAACCGACAGCCGCTCCCCTCCCGCGACGCGGATCTGCTCCTTCACGAGATCGATCCCGGTCACTTCTTCCGTCACTGGGTGCTCCACCTGGATGCGCGTGTTCATCTCCATGAAATAGAACTCGCCGTCCTGGTAGAGGAACTCGATCGTGCCGGCGTTCACGTAATTCACGGCGCGGCAGAGCTGGATCGCCGCCGCGCCCATCCGCTCGCGCAGCTCTTGCGTGATGACGGACGACGGCGACTCCTCGATCAGCTTCTGGTGCCGGCGCTGGATCGAACATTCGCGCTCGCCGAGGGAGACGATGCGGCCGTAGGTGTCGCCGAAGACCTGGACTTCGATGTGGCGCGGATGCTCGAGGTACTTCTCGAGATAAACATCCGCGACGCCGAACGCGCGCTCCGCCTCGTGGCGCGCCGTCTCAAACGCGCTCTGGAGTGCCGCTTCGTCGGGGCAGATGCGCATGCCGCGTCCGCCGCCGCCCGCCGACGCTTTCAGGATGACGGGGAACCCGATCGCGCGCGCGACCTCGATCCCCTCGTCGGCGGACCGGAGCGGGCCGTCGCTCCCCGGGATCGTCGGGACGCCCGCCTTCCTCGCGGTGTCCTTGGCGACCGACTTGTCGCCCATGAGCCGGATCGCTTCGGGCGAAGGGCCGATGAACGTCAGCTGACACTCGCCGACGATCTCGGCGAAGTGCGGGTTCTCGGCGAGGAAGCCATAGCCGGGGTGGATGGCGTCGGCGCCGGTGATCTCCGCCGCCGCGATGATGCTCGAGATCGAGAGATAGCTCTGGCGCGAGAGCGCCGGGCCGATGCAGACGTCGTCGTCGGCGTATCGGACGTGCAGCGCGTCGCGGTCGGCTTCCGAATGGACCGCGACCGTCTTCAGCCCCATCTCCTTGCAGGCCTGAATGACGCGTAGGGCGATCTCGCCGCGATTGGCGATGAGGACTTTAGAGATCATCGGTCAGGTCAGACGCGAACCGCGAAGAGCTTCTCGCCGTACTCGATCGGCTGCCCGTTCTGCGGGTAGATCTTCACGATCGCCCCGTCGACATCCGACTCGATCTCGTTCATCAGCTTCATCGCCTCGATGATGCAGAGGACCTTCCCCTTCGTGACCCTGTCGCCGACGTTCACGAACGATTCGGCTTCGGGATTCGGAGAGCGGTAGAACGTACCGACGATCGGCGACGTGATGATGTGGAGACCCGCATCTGCGTCCTCCTCCGTCTTCGGCGCGGAGGCCGCGGCGGGAGCGGACGCCGGCGCGGCGGCCGGCATCGCGGGTTGCGGAGCGGTGTCTCCGTAGGAGTGCACGACCTGCGGACCGGCGTGCATCCCTTCGATCTTGACCTTCGTTCCGGCCTGCTCGACCTCGACGGAAGCGATGCCGCTCTCGGCCACCTTGTCGATCAGCTCGAGAATCTCTTTGAAGTTCAAATCTTCAGCCCTTTCAAATCAGCTCGTCGCGCAGCAGATGCTTCGCCTTGGCGAGCTCGAATCGCGCGCGGCCGTAATTGCCGTCGGGTCGCATGACCAGCAGCACAAAGTACTCCTCGGTGACGGCCGAGAGGAAGGTGATGTACTTCTCCGTGACCAGCGCGAACTGCAGGACCTCGCCGGTGTTCAGCTCCGCGTTCGGACGGACGGACTTCACGAAACCGCCGAACTCGGCGCCGAAGACGTCGAGTGGTACCCGCTCGTCGTTGATCGACTCGATCGCGATGCCGTCGAGTCCGATGAGGCTCACCGCCAGCGCCCCGTCGACGCGTTCTTTGATGCCGGCGAGCACTTCTCTAAACATGGCTCACCTCGCGGCGGCCGACTCTCGCAAGCCACGCTTCCAGCTTGACGACCTTCGGATGGCGTTGTTCCTTCGGCTCCTCTAAGGCAGCCAGTTTCGCGCGCACGTTTTCATTGTCCGGATCGCGCAGCAGGATGGTCTCGTAGATCTGGCGCGCATCGGCAACGAGGCCCTGTCCGGCGTAGAGATCGGCCATGGTGAGCGTCGACGTGATGTCTTCGTGCGGCTGCTCTTCGGCGGGAGCGAAAACGTCCGCCGTCATGTCGAGCGGTACGTCGGCTTCCAACGGCGCGGGGTCGACGTGCATCCCTTCCGGCGCCTCGATCTCCAACGCTGCCGTCGTGAATGCCGGCGACGGCTCCTCGAACGGACTCTCTTCGTGCGCCGCGAGCATCGGCTCGTTGTCAGCCGTCGCTTCCTCGACGCGATGCTCTTCGAGCAGCGACTCCGCAGCGCCCGCCCACGGCGACTCTTCCTCCGCTGGAGAGCTCAGTGGGACCGCTTGCGCCACCTGCGTCGGATTCACTTCCTCCTCGATCCGAGCGATCAGCCCTTCG
>DASXIH010000066.1:0-3089 GCA_036498125.1 Thermoanaerobaculia bacterium | reverse complement strand
CGATCTCCTGCGCTACGGCATGTTTCGGAATCTCGTCGGCGCCGGAGATCTGCGCCGCGTCGAGCGCGTAGAGGACGAAGATGTAGTGGTGCTCGCCGGACGGCGGGCACGGCGCGCCCCACCCGCTCTTCCCGTATCCGTTCTTTCCTTCGCTCGCTCCGGCCGGCGCCAGCCCCTCGGCGATCGCCGTCGTCGACGGCGCGATGTTCCAGACGAGCCAGTGCGTGAACGTACCGCCCGGCGCGTCGGGGTCGTCGACGATGAGCGCGAGCGACTTCGCGTCCGCCGGCACGCTGCTGATCGTCAGCGGCGGCGACACCGCCTGCCCTCCCCCGCTGCAGCCGTACTTCGCCGGAATCTCGCCGTTGTTCGTGAACACCGGACTCGCGAGCGCCATCCCCATCGACGGTTTGGCGGGCGTCACGGGGGAACGTTTACAAGCGACTACGAGAAGTATGGCGAGCAGGACTTTGGAGCGCATACCGCGAAGCTACAATCGCGCCATGCCGACGTTCTTCGAGGCGCTGAACGAGTATCTCGCCGCCGGCACTCCGGTCGTGACGATCACCGTCGTCGACACGCAGGGTAGCGTGCCGCAGGATCCCGGCGCGAAGGCGATCGTGACGGCGGAGGGGCTTCGTTTCGGGACGGTCGGCGGCGGGAAGGTCGAGACGAAGGCGATCGCCGAGGCGCAGCGGATGCTGCGCGGAGAGGCGAGCGAACAGACGAAGTTCGTCTCGTGGAACCTGAACAAAGACGTCGGGATGACGTGCGGCGGGATCGTGAAGCTCTACTTCGAAGCGCTGAACGCCGGCCGGTGGAACATCGTCCTCTTCGGCGCCGGACACGTCGCGCAAGCGGTTGCGACGCTGCTCGTCCACCTCGACTGCCAGCTCACCGTCATCGATCCGCGGCCGGAGTGGCTCGAGCGATTGCCGAAGTCGCCGAAGCTGACCGCCATTCAGTCCGACGACATGCCGTCGCTCGTCCGCACGCTACCCGACGACGCGTACGTCATCCTGATGACGATGGGCCACACGACCGACAAGCCGATCCTCATCGAGATCCTCCGCACGCGGACGTTTCCTTACGTCGGCGCCATCGGGAGCCACTCGAAAGCGATCATCCTGCGCCGCGACGTCGCCGAAGCGGGATTGCCGGAGGAGAAGCAGCACGCCTTTTACTGCCCGATCGGACTCGACATCGGAACGAGTCATCCGTTCGAGATCGCGGTGAGCGTCGCCGCGCAGCTGATCCAGGAGAGAGATGCACGGCGGCATAGCGGCATGGCGACATAGTGGCGCTTTGCCACTCTGCATCTATGCACCTTTGCCCCTCTTCCCCTTCCCCTGCTTGACGCTCTTCGCGAGCGCGTCCATGTTCATCGCCTCGGTCACCATGGCGCGGACGGTTTCTGAAAGGTTCTTCTTGGTCTTCAGCCACGCGACCTGATCGGGAGTGAGCCACACCGCCACGCGCTCGGTTTTCGCGTCCTTCTTCGCTGCCATCGATCCTCCCCTGTGGCGGATTCTATGCAATGCCGAACGGCCACGTTCTGATCGTCGAGGATGACGACACAATCCGGCGACTGCTGATCGAGTACCTGAAACAGCATGCGCTGCTGACGGTCGTAGGCGCCCGCGACGGCATCGAGGCGCTGCTCTTCATCTCCCACAACCCGTACGCGGTGGTCATTCTCGACCTGATGATGCCGAAGATGAGCGGCGGCGACTTCCTCGACTCGCTGACGGCGATGATGAAGGACCCGTCGATCCAGACGCTCGGCACACCGCCCGCCGTCATCGTCGTCACGGCCGTGCCCGCCGGGGACATCCCGACCGACTCGATCGTCCAGCGCTCGCCGCTCGTGAGGGCCGTCCTCCGGAAGCCGGTCGACATCGTGGAACTGGCCGATTTGATCGAATCTTTGTAGGGCGGGGTAGCACTTTTTCGTGTCGCGTCACTCTAATGGCGGGGCGAGGTGTAGGCCGCCGTCCGACCGTCGCGCGTTTCGGCACGTTTCGCCGGGCGGGCTGGTGGCCAACCCCCGGGGCGTGGCGGGAGCAGCAGCTCTCGCCACGCTCGCTTTGCGCTACGATTCCGCCCCCATGCCCGACGCGCGATTCATCGCGGTCCACGGCCACTTCTATCAGCCGCCCCGCGAAAACCCCTGGCTCGAAGCGGTCGAAACTCAGGACACCGCCCACCCCTATCACGACTGGAACGAGCGCATCACGTTCGAGTGCTACGCCCCGAACGCCTCGGCGCGCATCCTCGACGACAGCGATCGCATCCTCAGGATCGTCAACAACTACGCGACCATGAGCTTCAACTTCGGCCCGACGCTGCTGTCGTGGCTCGAAGTGCACGCCCCTGAGACGTACGCGGCGATCATCGACGCCGACCGCGCCAGCCGCGCGCGATTCTCCGGCCACGGCTCCGCGATCGCGCAGGCGTACAACCACATCATCATGCCGCTCGCGAACGCGCGCGACCGCCGCACGCAGGTGCAGTGGGGCATCCGCGATTTCGAGCATCGCTTCGGCCGCAAGCCCGAAGGGATGTGGCTTCCGGAGACGGCGGTCGACACCGACACGCTCGAAGTGCTCGCCGCCGCGGGGATCCGCTTCACGATCCTCGAGCCGGGACAGGCGCGCGAGGCCGGCATCGATCCGACGATGGCGTACCGCTGCAATCTGCCGTCGGGCCGCTCGATCGCGATCTTCTTCTACGACGGCCCGATCTCGCGTGCCGTCGCCTTCGAGAACCTCCTCGCGCGCGGCGAGTTCCTCGCCAACCGGCTCGCCGGCGCGTTCGACCCCAGCCGAACGCACGACCAACTCGTGAACATCGCCACCGACGGCGAGACGTACGGGCATCACCACCGCTACGGCGACATGGCACTCGCCTACGCGCTCCACTACATCGAGGAGCGCGAGCTCGCCACGCTGACGAACTACGGCGAGTACCTCGAGAAACACCCGCCGGTGCACGAGGTCGAGATCCGCGAGAACACGGCGTGGAGCTGCGCGCACGGCGTCGAGCGGTGGCGGAGCGACTGCGGCTGCAGCACCGGCGGCCAGGCTGGA
>DASXIH010000065.1:0-2625 GCA_036498125.1 Thermoanaerobaculia bacterium | reverse complement strand
AGAAGATCATCACGATTCCGTGCATCGTGAAGAACTTGTTGTAGGTGTCGCTGGTGAGCAGATCCCCCTCGGGCGTCAGGAGCTCGAGGCGCATCATCATCGCGAAGAATCCGCCGAGCACGAACATGGCGGAGACGGAGATCAGGTAGAGGATCGCGATCCGCTTGTGGTCCCGCGTCAGCACCCACGAGAAGAACCCGTAGTCTTCGTTCAGATAGTTGCGCGTCCGGGCCGGCTCGACGAATCGGACGTCATACAGCGTTTGACTGGTGCTCATTTCGTCGGGGCTCCTGCATTCGATTGAATGCCCGCGGCAGACTTCGGCTCGACCGGCGGCGTCGTCTTCGGCGCCGTCAGAGATTTCACGTACGCGAGGAGCTTGAGGAGATCCTCCTCGTTCACCTGTCCCTGGAACGTCGGCATGATCGGCTGGAAGCCCTTCACGACCTTGGCGCGCGGGTTGAGGATCGACTCGCGGATGTAGTTGTCGTCCGCCGTCACGACCGAGTTGTCGCTCAGCATGACCGGGGTGCCGTAGACGCCCTGCAGCACCGGACCGCGGCCCGTGGCGTCACTCGTGTGGCACGTGGCGCAGGCGTACTTCTGGAAGAGCTGTTCGCCCTGGGAGGCGAGCGATCCCTCCGAGCCGCCGGCGAGCCAGCGCTGGTACGCGCTCGGCTCCATCACCTCGACCCACCCGATCATTCCGGAGTGGAGCGTGCCGCAGTATTCGGCGCAGAAGATGTGGAACCGGCCCGTCTTCGTCGCCTGGAACCACATCGAGCGATAGCGGTTCGGCAGGACGTCCATCTTGACGCGGAACGCCGGCAGGAACAGCGAGTGGATGACGTCCTCGGACGCCATGGTGATGCGCACCGGACGGTTCACCGGCACATGCAGCGTGTTGATCTCGCGCTGCCCGGCCGGGTGCTGGAACTTCCACATCCACTGTTTGCCGGTGGCATAGATGTCGAGGGCGTTGTCTGGGACGCGCGCGATGTGGAAGTAGAGCCACGCTCCCCAGACGAAGATGCCGACGAAGATGATGGCGGGGATCACGATCCAGGTGATCTCGAGCGCCTTCGGCGGCTCGATGTCCTGCGCCAGCTCGTTCTCCGGCGTGCGGCGGTACTTGATCGCGAGGTAGAAGATCGTGAGGAACGTCAGGAGCGACACGCTGCCCGTGAGGATGCAAAGGAAGATGAACAACGCGTCCGTCGGGCCCGCGACGGTGGAGGCCTGCTCGGGCCACAGCGGAAAATCAGAAAGCATCATTGCGGGCGGTTCCCGTTCCGACGTTCGTTGCGAACCATGAGAAAGATGAACCCTCCGAGGCCGAGGATGGTGGCGGCGCCGCCGGCGCGCATCACGTCCATCGCAACCGCGCTGTACTTGCCGGTTGACGGCGAATAGTGAAAGCAGAGGAGCAGGAGCTGGTCGACCGGAGTGCCGACCTTCCCTTCGGACGCTTCGACGAGGCCGAGGCGCAGGTCACGCGGCTTGTACTCGAAGCCGTAGAAGTACTTCGAGACCTTCCCCTGCGGCGTCACGGCGATGAGCACCGTGCCGTGCGCGAACTGGTCGCTCTTCGGGTCGTAGGCGTACTGGAAGCCGACCGTGTTCGCGAGGTGCTTGATCGCGCTCTCGTGCGCGGTGAGGAAGTGCCACCCCTCGTACGCCGACGGGCGGCCGTAGCGCTTCACGTACTTTTCTTTCTTGACGCGCGCGTCTTCCGGCATGTCGCGCGGATCGATCGAGACGGTGATGACGTCGAAGTCTTTGCCGACGTCGAGCTTGAGCTCCGTCAGGGCGCTGGTCGTCCCCTCCAGCACCATGCTGCAGAGCATCGGGCAGCGGTAGTACATGAAGTCGAGGAGGACCGGCCGCCCGCTCTTGAAATAGTCGCCGAGCCGGACGACGCGTCCCGTGTCGTCGCGGAACATCTCGTTCATCGGGAGCTGCGCCCCCATGTGCTGGACGATCGCGACTTTGCCGGGGAGCTGCGGCGGGGTAGACGAGTTCTGTTGCGCCTGAAGCGCGGATGCAATGGCGAGGATGATTACGAGACGTTTGATCACGGGTGACTGGGTTGCGGTTGCGGTTGCGGGGTTCCGGGGTTGACTTGATAGACGCCGCTCCGGAGAGCGAGCTGTTTCGCCTGTTCGATCGGGATGTGGACGACGCCGTGCGGCTTGTCGACCCAGCCGTAGGTACTGAGGCGCTGGGTCTCGCTCGCGCGCATGTCGGCCATGTCGATCACCGGCGTGTTGCGGGTCGGCGGAACGACGTCGTTGTTCGGCATGCGGTTCGGGAACGGCTGCAGGCGCGGCGTCGGCGGAACGTCGGCGCCCTGCGGCATCGCGACGGAGCTGAGGGGCGCGTTCGCCGCGGCTCCGCGCTCGATGTTCCGGTAGAAGCGGTACAGCAGATAGAGGCCGACGTGCGTCACCGCCGCGAAGACGATGAAGATCACCATGAACCAGATGAGCGCGCGAACGTTGACGTCGCTCTCCTCGTGATGCGTCTCGACGTTGACGACGTCGCCGGAGTAGGTGTGCTTCGAGGGAACGTCAGCCATGCTTGATTGCTCCCTCCGATGAGACCGGCCCCTCACCCGGCCTTGGG
>DASXIH010000064.1:0-6613 GCA_036498125.1 Thermoanaerobaculia bacterium | reverse complement strand
CATCTTCCGAGCGAGTTGAATACCGACGCGAATCCGTGGAGCGTCGGGAAGGCGATGCTATACGGGAGCGGGAATGACGCCGATCGCGTCCTCTTCCTGGCGCGGCTGCCGGTGCTCATTCTCTTCGTGACGCTCGCGTTCCTCGCGGCATGGGCGGCGTGGCGGATGAGCGGGAGTGCGTTTGCCGCCGTGACCGCCTACGCGCTGACCGCGTTCTGTCCGAATCTGATCGCGCATGGGCGTCTGGCGACGAACGACCTCGAACTGACGTTCTTTCTCATGGCCGCGGCGCTGCTCCTCCTCGAGTGGTCGCGAACACCGTCGTTGCGTAGCACCGCGATCGCCAGCGTTGCCGTCGCCGCGGCGCTCCTCATGAAAATCTCCGCCCTGATCCTCGTGCCATGGCTGTTGATCATCCTCTGGCCGCGGCGCCGCGAGTGGAGGCTGTATGCGGCGCGGGCGTGTGTCCTCTTTTTGTTCGTCGCAGTCGAGATGGAGCTCTTCTACGCGGCGCTGATGCGGAGCTTTTCGCTCGTCGCGCCGTTCCGCGAGTTCACCGCGACGTTCGCCATCGTCGGCTCCTTCGTGAGACAAGGCTTTCAGAAGCCACAGTATCTCCTCGGCACTTTCTCGACGACGGGCTGGTGGTATTACTACCCGGTCGCCTTTCTTCTGAAGACGACGATTCCGGCGCTGGTTCTCATCCTTCTCGCCGTCGCCGCCGCCGTTTTCCTGCGCAGACCTCCCGGCGCGATGGTGCTCTTCATCGCCCTCTTCGCCGCCGCGAGCATCGCCAGCAGCCTCGCCCTCGGCCTGCGCTACGTGCTGCCCATCTATCCGTTCGTCTACGTCAGCGCCGCCTGCACGATCGCCAAGACGGCCGAGAAGCGGCGGGAGAAGAACGTATGGATCTCGGCCGTTCTGCTGCTTCTCGTGTGGCATGCCGGTGAGAGCGTCGCCACGTATCCGAACTACATCGGCTACTTCAGCGAGCTGATCGGAAGCCGCGACAACGCCGACCTCTACCTCATCGACTCGAACCTCGATTGGGGACAGGACCTGAAGCGCCTCGCGCACTGGGTCGACGATCAACACATCTCATCCGTCAACATCGACTACTTCGGCGGCGGCGACATTCACTACTACCTTGGCGACCGCGCTGTGCCGCTCGACGGCCCCGACCCGCGGCGCCATCGCCCCGGCTACTTCGCCGTCAGCAAGCATTTCTACCGGGCGAGCTTCTTCTACCGGCAATACGGTCTCGACTACGGGCAGTACTTTGCCGGCGCCACGAAGGTCGCCACGATCAACGGGTCGATCGACGTCTGGCGCATTCGGTGACGTGCGAGAATGCGCGGCATGCGCAGGCTCCCCCTTCTTCTCTCGTTGCTCCTCGTCTGTCCGCTTTTCGCGCAGAGACACCGCGCCTCAGTCGCTTCAGCGACCTCGATTCGTATCGGCGGCCTGTTCGCGACCACCGGCGGCGGTGCGACGCTCGGGAACGCCAGCGTCGCGGCGCTCGACCTTGCGGCGAGTGTGCACAACTTCATTCTCATCAGCTAAGAAGGCGCCCGCGCACCGCAGCCGTCCCGCAGCTGGTCTGCGGTCCGGTGACGTTCTGATCCCGTTCGCGTCCGTCGCCTTCAGCCAGCGCGCGCCGCACGTCAGGCCTTTGGGATTCGCTGAGTCGCGCGGTCGGTTCAAAGATTTCTCACGCGAGACGGGTAGGGAATCGGCCGCTGTTGGCACTCCTAGTATAGAGAGAGGTGTGCCCATGGCCAAACACCACCAGTCTTCGCGGGAGTTGCTCGTGGAGCCCTTTGGACAGTCTGACTGCGAGTCCGAGCTCGAGACGCTGCAAGAACGATATAGCGAGTTTTACTTCGAGCACAGTCCATTCAATGAGGCGGCTCTCAACGACAAGGTATACCTGATCGTCGGACGTCGAGGTTCCGGTAAAACCGCACTCTCCGAGTACTTTTCGTTCCAGAAGAGGATTTCGAACCCGGTGTGCATCGAAATCCACGAGCCGTCTGTATACCAGGAGGTACTTGCCGCGCTCGCAAGTCGCGCTCCAGAATCACGAGTAGTGGCAGTTCCGGCGCTCGCCAGCGTGTGGGAGTTCGTAATCTGGTCGACGATTTTTCATGCTCTGCAGAAAGAGCACATCGACGTAGAGCTCGAGTGCGAAGTTCCGGAGACCCGGCTCGGCCGCGTTTCAGATGTGGTGAAGACTTTTTTCGAGCATCTTACCAATGTGTTTCGGGCCGGTCACGGGGACGCCGTGTCCGATGATTTTACAGACCTGTACGACCCCGGTAAGCTCCGCGCAAACATTCAGAAGGTGCTGGAGTTCGCGGCGTCGCGGCAAGTGATAGTCGCGATGGACACGCTCGAAAAGTATGACATACGCGACGAACCGCTGATGACCGCAATGGCATCATTGGTTCAGTACGCGGCGACGTTTAACCTACGCTACTCACACCGCGGCGTGCATTTGAAGCTGTTTTTGTCGGGAGAGGTCTTTCCTCATCTAAAAGAGACGGTCCTGCTGAATCCACTTAAGACGGTCCGACATCCCCTCTACTTACTCTGGCGACCAAAGGAGTTATTAAGCCTCATTACCTGGCGGTTCTGTCGATATCTCATGGCAAGCAGTGAAGTGTACCACACGCGGTTTGCGGACGTGAGATGGGGTCGTCATAAAGAGGTGTTCGACAGGCTGTGGAGGCCATTTTTTGGAAATACGATCGAGAACCGCCGCGGGAAGAAGGAGCGGACATTCGTCTACGTGCTGCGCCACACACAGATGAGGCCGCGGCAGTTAATCTATATATGTAATGAAATCGCCAACGATGCAATTCGGCGAGGCGACTTCCCCACGTTCAGCGCGGATACCATCCGCGATTCGGTAAAGGCAGCCGAGGCGGAGCTTGCGAACGAAATCCTGAATTCTTATGAGCTCACGTATCCGTCCGTCGCTCGCATCGTGAACGCCCTGCTTGGAATGCCAATGGTGTTCGAAGGATCAGAGTTGGACAAGCGGGCAAAGGATACGCGGGGGGAATGGCCTGACGGAACCTACTCGCTGGCTAATTTCAGACAGCTCGTCGCCGAGCTGGGCATTGTGGGGCGAGTAAAGGCGCGTAATGATGCTGCCGGGTTTATAGACGCCGAATTCGAATACTCGACCATGGAGCGTCTATCAATATCGCCGCGCGACGAATGTGCAATTCACCCGATGTTCTACACAAAGCTTAATGTAAAGCTCGATCAGGACGTACGCGTCATGCCGTTTTCGGTCGAGCGCGGTGAGTTGGAAGAGCTTCAGGAGATCTAGGGCTGTGATGCCGAACAGGGAATCTCGTTTGACTCGTGCCGAGACGGTCGATGCGGTCGCGGGCGTAGCCGCAGAGTTGATGTTCGCGCTGCTACCTTTGTTAGTCGTCGCGATCATCATGGTTTATCGAGGAGAGAGTTCGCGCGTATTCACTTCCGCCGAATGGTCATTTGGTTCCGCAATACTTTGTGGTCAGGCTCTGGTGAAATTCGTTTCGGGATTGGCTAGGGCGCGGCAGCCCAATTGGCATCGGGTCGCTTTCGCGGTCGCGGCACTATTCGTATTTGGCGTCGTGCCCGCACTAACGGTACTTGCCTTGATGATCCTCTCCGAAAAGAGTCCGCAAGTGTGGCTCGATCGTGCCCAGATCGTTGTGTTCCTGCTGAGTATGGCGGAGTTTTTTATTTTTGGGACGATAGGAGACCTTTGGCATGAACGGCAAACGAAAGAGTGAAGTACGCGGGTTGTTTGAGCCGGAAGGTCTAGGCCGACGACCGCACTGTCATTAGCGGAACCGCTCCCCCCGTCGTCCTCAGTCGTGAGTCTCCGTGCGAGAATGCGCGGCATGCGCAGGCTCCCCCTCCTTCTCTCGTTGCTCCTCGTCTGTCCTCTCTTCGCGCAGAAACACCGCCCCTCAGTCGCGTCACCGACCTCGATCCGTATCGGCGGCCTGTTCGCGACCACCGGCGGCGGTGCGACGCTCGGGAACGCCAGCGTCGCGGCGCTCGACCTCGCGGCGAGTGACATCAACGCCGAGATGGTGGCGCTGCGACTGCCGTATCGCGTCGAGACCGACTCGCAGGACACCGGACAGGTTCCCGCCAACGCGTTGGCGCGGCTGATGGCGATGGACGCCAACGGCGACCAGTACGTCATCGGGCCGCAGACGAGCTCCGAGGCGGCGGCGGTACGCGACTACGCGAATGCGCACAACATCATCCTCATCAGCCAGGGGAGCACGGCGTCGTCGCTGGCGATCCCGGGCGACAACCTCTTCCGCCTCGCTCCGAACGACAAGCTAGAAGGCGCTGCGATCGCGGCGCTGATGCATGCTGACGGTTTCGACACGGTCGTTCCGATCTGGCGCAACGACGCCGGCAATAACGGTCTCCACGACTCGACCGCCACATCGTTCACATCCGGCGGCGGCACGGTCGCCGCCGGCGTTCAGTACGACACGTCGACCACCGACTTCACCTCCGCCGTGAACGCTCTCGGCACCGCGGTGCGCAGCATCAAGAACAGCAAGCCGTCGGCGAAGATCGCGATCTATATCGCGTCATTCGAGGAGGCGGTGTCGATCTTCAATCGCGCACGGCTCGACAGCGACCTCGCGTCGGTCCGCTGGTACGGCGGCGACGGCGTCGTCCAGTCGCAGGCGATCCTGGCCGACGCGAACGCCGCGGCCTTCGCGGCCGCGACGCAATTCACCGCGCCGAACGTCGGCCTCGACGACGCGGCGAAGGACGTCTGGAAGCCGGTGAGCGATGCGATCCAGGCGCGCGTCGGCTTTGCTCCCGATGCGTACTCATTGTCCGTCTACGACGCGGCGTGGGTAGCGGCGCTGTCGTTCATCGAGTCGCGCGGCTCGTCCGACACGCGGCGCGAGGCGTTCGTCCGCAACATCCAGCGATACTCGGGCGTGACGGGATCGACCGCGCTCGACGCGAACGGCGACCGCAAGAGCGGCAACTTCGACTTCTGGACGGTTCAGAACGGGGCGTGGGTGCGCACCGGGCAGTACGTCAACGGGCACGTCGCCCGCTGATGAACCACCAGATCACCATGAACGCGCTGAGGCCCAGCATCGTCCAGAAGACGAGTTGGTTGGGCGGAAGCATGAACATGATGGTGATGAGGACGACCCAGAGGATCGCGATGCCATTGATGAACGGCGCGAATCGGCCGAGGCTCCAGGGAGCGAGGGCGCGGGTCATCGACTCGCCGCGACCGGTCAGCCGGTTCCGGAAGTTGAGCCAGATCGGGATCACGTAGGCGAGGTAGAGCGCGATCGTGCTGATCGACGTGACGACGTTGAACGCCGCGGCGTAGAGGCAGACGAGCACCGAAAGGATGCTCGTGACGACGATCGCCCACGCGGGCGTGCGGTGCACGCCGCTGACGCGCTTGAGCAGCGACGATCCCGGCATGCCGTCGTCGCGCGCGAACGCGTACCACATGCGCCCCATCGACGTGACCGAGGCGAGGCCGCAGAGCCACATCGCGCCGCCGATGAGGATCGCGATCACGTTCGTCAGCACCGGCGTCAGATTCTTGGCGACGATGTAAAGCACGGGGTACGGATCGGCGGCCGTCGCGGCGACGTCGCCGTTCGGGATGCACCACGTCAGGACGAGCAGCATCACGTAGCCGAAGACCGCCGACACAGCGACGGAGAGGAAGATCCCCCACGCCGAGTTGAGCCGCGCCATCTTCGTCTCCTCGGCCACATGCGCCGAGGCGTCGTAGCCGGTGTACGTCCACTGCGCCTGCAGCAGGGAGAGGACGAAGAGCAGCGCCACCGGTGTCGCGCCGTACCACTTCGACACCTCGGCCGCTCCGGTCGGTCGGAACGAGAAGAGGAATGCGAGCGTGTTGTGGTGCCGTCCTGCGAATGCGAGCGCCAGGATGATCGTCGCGCCGCCTGCGATGTGCCACCAAACGCTGATGTCCGAGAGCAGCGCTGTGAGCCGGATGCCGTAGAGGTTGATCAGCACCTGCGGGATCGTGATCACGACCATGATCGCGACCTGGAAGTACCAGTTGGTGCCCGCATTCGGCGGCATGCCGAGGAGATGCGTCGTGGCGCCGATGAGATAGATCGCGGCGGCGATATTGACCCCGGCAGTGATCGTCACCTGCCCGATCATGTTCAGCCACGCGGTGGTCCATCCCCAGCCGTGTCCGCCGAGACGGGAGGCCCAGAAATAGAGGCCGCCGGCTGTTGGATAGGCCGAGGCGATCTCGGCCATCGAGGCAGCCACGGCGAGCGTGAAGACGCTGACGAGCGGCCATCCGACCGAGTTCGCGAGCGGACCGGCGAACTTCAGCCCATAGCCATACAGCAGCACCGCGCCGGTGAGGATCGAGATGATCGAGAAGGAGATGGCGAAGTTCGAGAACCCACCCATCTCGCGGTAGAGCTGTTGCGCGTAACCGAGGCTGGCGAGATACGCCTCGTCGGATTCGTGCTGATCGGGCATGCCGTGGGGGATGGTAGCGCGAGGGGGAGGGGGAAACGACGGGGGATTGAGGTTCGAGGTTCGAGGTTCG
>DASXIH010000063.1:0-3133 GCA_036498125.1 Thermoanaerobaculia bacterium | reverse complement strand
CGATCGTCGTGCCGCGTGACGGGGACGTGGAAGAATGGCGCCGCACTGTCGAGGATCGCATGAACGCGTTGGCAGACCAGGCAGAGAACGACTTCGACAACCTGTGGAACGAACGATGATCACTTCGATGACCGGCTTCGGCCGCGCTGCCGGGGCCCTGAGCGAGCGCTTCTTCGTCGCGGTGACGGCGAAGAGCGTCAACCACCGCTTCCTCGAGGCCGGCGTCCGCCTTCCGGAGTTCTTCTGGGAGCTCGAGCCCGCGGTGCGCGCGATCGCCTCGGAGACGTTCTCGCGCGGGAAGCTCGACATCTCCATCCGCGTCACGCGGACGCAGCAGCCGGAGTACAGCGTCCGCATCAACGCCCAGATCGCGAACACAATCGTGCCGCAGCTTCGCTCGCTCTCCGAGGAGCTCGGCCTCGGTTCCACGTTCGCCGGCAGCGACTTGATGCGCGTCCCCGACCTGCTGCAGGTCGAGCCGATCGAGTCGGAGATCCGGGACGAAGAACGTGAGGCGCTCGCCGCCATCGTCCGCGACGCCTTCAGCCAGATGACCGCCATGCGCAAGAAAGAAGGGGAGTCGCTGCAGAGCGACATCACCGCGCGCATGGAGACCATCCGCGAGCTGCAGGCGAAGCTGATCGAACATCGCGACGAGATCCGCGCGGAGCTGCTCGCCTCGTTCCAGCAGCGCGTCGGCGAGATCGCGGCGCAGGCGGGCGTGCAGGTGTCGGAAGAACGCATCGCGCAGGAAGTCGTGATGCAGGCGGAGCGTGGCGACATCGCCGAGGAGATCACGCGGCTGACGCATCACGTCGAACAGACCGAGGCGGCGATCAAGGGGAAAGAGCCGGCGGGCAAGAAGCTCGACTTCCTCTCCCAGGAGATGCTGCGCGAGATCAACACGATGGGGTCGAAGTCACGCTCGGCGGCGATCCGGACGCTCGTCGTAGAATTGAAAACCGAGGTCGAGCGCATCCGCGAGCAGGTCCAGAATGTCGAGTAACTTCCACTCCGACGGCACGTTGTTCATCGTGTCGGGGCCGTCGGGCGCCGGCAAGACGACGCTGATCAACGCCGTCCGGGACCAGCTGCAGCCGATCGGGATCCGCCTCTACTTTTCCGTCTCCCACACCACGCGCAAGCCGCGTGAGGGGGAGGTGGCGGGCGTGAGCTATCACTTCGTGACGCGCGAGACGTTCGAGTCGATGGTTTCCCGAGGGGAATTTCTCGAATGGGCTCACGTTCACGACCACGAGTACGGAACCTCGGTAGCCGAGGTCGCGGCTCGTCTCAAGGACGGCCAGGACGTCATTCTCGACATCGACTACCAGGGCGCGAAGCAGATTGCCGGACGTCCTGATCTCAATGACCGTTCTTTGAATGTCTTCATCTTCCCGCCGTCGCTCGACGTGCTCGAACAGCGGCTTCGCGATCGAGGCCTGAATACCGAGGCCGAGATCGAGACGCGGCTACAAAAGGCGATTGCGGAAATCGACGCGGGAAAAGAGTTCTACAAGTACATCATCATCAATGGTGATCTCCGCGAGGCGACCGAATGCCTCAAGGGCGCGATCATCGCGAAGAAACTGCAGACGAAAACGGCGCTCGACGCGATCAATACGATGGCCGAGCGCTTCAAGGAGGAGCATCGCAATGGAAGGATTGCCCGAGGGCGTGGATAGCCGGTTCCGGTACGTCCTGCTCGTTTCGAAGAGAGCGGAGCAGCTCATTCAGGGATCGCACGCGAAACTGAAGTCGCGCCACACCAAACCGACGCGCGTCGCAATGGACGAAGTGGCCGCCAACTCGATCAAGTGGCTGCTCGAGCCGCCGGTCGAGGAGCAGCCGGCCGGATTGACCGAATAGTTGAAAGTCGTCCTCGGCGTTTCGGGCGGGATCGCAGCGTACAAGGCGCCCGATCTCGTCCGGCGCCTGCAGGATGCCGGCGCCGCGGTTCGCGTGATCCTCACGCCGAACGCGGCGCGTTTCGTTTCTCCGCTGTCGCTCGCCGCGGTGTCGAACCAGCCGGTGATCGTCGACCAGTGGGGTGACAGCTCGCACGGCGGCGTCGATCACATCGAGCTCGCCCGCTGGGCCGACGTGCTCCTGATCGCGCCGGCCACCGCGAACATCATCGCGAAGCTCGCGATCGGAATCGCGGACGATGCGCTGACCACCTATGCGCTCGCGCATCGCGGCGACGTGGTGATCGCGCCGGCGATGAACTCGTTCATGCTCGCGCATCCGACGGTGACGCAGAACCTCGCCACGCTCCGTGCGCGCGGCGTCGACGTCATCGAGCCCGACTGGGGACTGCTCGCGTGCGGCGACGAAGGGGCGGGAAGAATGCCGGATGCCCCGCTGCTCGTGGAGCGCGTGCGCGCGCACTTCGTCAACAAAGATCTCGAAGGGAAGTCGGTGCTCGTCACCGCCGGTCCGACTCGCGAGGCGATCGACCCCGTGCGCTACATCTCGAACCGCTCGTCGGGGAAGATGGGCTACGCGATTGCCGAGGCGGCGCGGCGACGCGGCGCGAATGTGACGCTCGTGACCGGGCCGGTGTCGATTCCGGTGCCGAGCGGCGTCGCAGTTTCCCAGGTCACCAGCGCGGCGGAAATGCATTTCACCGTCCTCGGCGCGCTCCCGCAGCAGATCATCATCAAAGCCGCCGCCGTTGCCGACTTCGCCCCGCAGCAGGTCGCCGATCGAAAGATCAAAAAGGAACGCGGCCGCGACGAGATGACGCTCAATCTCGGCAAGACGCCCGACATCCTCGAAGCGCTCGCGAAAGTGACGCCGCACCCGTTCATCGTCGCCTTCGCCGCCGAGACGAACGACGTGATCGACAACGCGAAGAAGAAGCTGCAGTCGAAGAGCGCCGATCTGATCGTCGCCAACGACGTCTCCGACAAGAGCATCGGCTTCGATTCCGATGAGAACGAAGTCCTCGTCATCGCGCGCGACGGCAAGACCGTGAAGATCGCCAAAGCCGCCAAGATCGTCGTCGCCAACCGAATCCTCGACGAGGTGGTGAAGCGGCTGTGACGAGCGTTCATGACGAGCTCGCGTTCTTGCGCGACATGGGGTTTACGCACTTGGACCTGGAGTCCTCGGTCCTCGGTCCTCAGTC
>DASXIH010000062.1:0-14606 GCA_036498125.1 Thermoanaerobaculia bacterium | reverse complement strand
GACCATGACGCCTTCGACCAGGTTCAGGACCGGGATCAGCAAGGGGAGGTTGCGGATCAACGAGCGGAGGTAGCCGCAGCCTTCTCCCCTCGGCGTGACCAAGCGGAGGCCGAGGAGGCGTTTGCCGGGGGAGCGGCCGTGGTAGCCGTCGCGGATGAGGAGGCAGAGCATCAGGAGGGCGAGGGCGGCCCACCAGACGATCTGGATGGCTTTGATCGATCCGCTGCCGACCCAGGCGAGGACGTAGCTCGCCACGGATGCGGGGGCGATCAGGATGATCGCGATTGAGAGGGCATCGACCAGGAAGGCGGCGATCCTCAGCAGGGTGGTCTGGGACGTGTCGGTCATCGATATTCGCCCTGGCGGGCGTGCCTGAAACACTTTACCGGGAGTTCCGTAAACCTCTCCAGGTGTCCCATGAACGCAAGGTATTACAGACTTTATTTACCCGCGCTGCTGGCGCTGCTCACCTACGGATGCGCGATGGGAGAGCGGCACGTCGAGACGATCACGCGAAGCTGGCCGGCTGACGGCATCAAGCGCGTCGACGTCAACGGCGTCGACGGCAGCGTCGACGTCACGGCAGGAAGCGGCAACGAGATCTCGCTCGTGGCGCATGTGCGCTCCCGCAACTTCCGCCCCGACCTGAAGAAGGAAAACCACGGTTACTTCGTCACGTCGCTCGACTCGGACACCCTGACGATCGGCCGCCAGCACGGCGTCCGCATTCATTCGCCGTTCTTCTTTTTCTCCTCGCACGACGTCGAGATCAATTACGAGTTGCGCGTCCCCCCCTCGGTCGACCTCGCGCTGACGACCGTCAACGGACGCGTGGAGACGCGCGGCACCGACGGCGGCATCGAGGCGACGACGGTGAACGGCTCGCTCGACGTCGAAGCGTCCGGCACCCGCGAGGTGAGCCTGCACATCGTCAACGGTCCGGTCGAGGCGCACTTCACGAAGGACTTCCAGGGTGCGCATTTCAAGGCGGTCAACGGAAACGTTCGCGCGGTGCTGCCGCCGACCGCGTCGTTCGCCTGCGTGTTGTCGCAGGTCAACGGCGATTTCGAGGCCGCGTTCCCGCTGACGATCCACTCGCATCCCGGCAGCCGCCGCGTATCGGGTGAGGTCAACGGCGGCCGCTACGATCTGAACATCGTGACGGTGAACGGCGACATCAAGATCGAGAACGGCACGCCGCCGGCCGTCCCCGCGGCACCGCAGGCACCCGCTCCCCCCGCACCTCCGGCTCCGAACAGCACCGAGTAAACTCGGCCGCGATGACAGCATCGCGGCCGGTCGTTCTTCTCGCGCTCGCGCTGCTGGTCGTTCTCGTTCCCGCGGCGCTCCTGCCGATCTCGAGCTACGACTTCTTCTGGCATCTCGCGACGGGGCGTTGGATCACGGAGCATCACGCGCTGCCGCTCACCGATCCGTTTTCGATCGCCAGCGATCGCGCGCCGTGGGTGAACGGCGAGTGGCTGTTCCAAGTCGCCCTCTCCGCTCTCCGCTCTCCGCTCTGGATCGCTCGCCTCCGCGCGTTCTGCGTCGCCGCTTTGTTCGCGTTCGGGTTCTTCGTTGCGTCGAAGAAGTCGGAGTGGCCCGTGGCGCTGGCGCTCACCGGGTTCGCGTTCGTCGGCGCGTACGACCATCTCGATGCGCGGCCCTCCACGGCGGCGGCGGCATTGCTGGTGATTGGGCTGTCGTTACTGGAGAGGGAGCTCGACCTCGCGTACGTCGTGCTGACGATCGTCTGGATCAATGTGCATCCGTCGGCGCTGCTCGCACCGCTCCTCGCGCTGATTTTCCGGCGCGTGCATTGGCTGCCGGTGGCGAGCGCGCTCGCGTTGCTGGTGAATCCGTTTGGATGGAATGGCGTGCTCGCGCCGCTCGAGTTGACGATGTTCGCGCGCGGCGGGACGTTCGTGAATGCGGAGTGGCTGGCGAGTCCTGCTGTGATTTTTCCGCTGCTGTACATCACGGTGCTGTTTGGGGTGATTGCGTTTCTGGTGTCGAGACAGGATCTCTGGCGATTCGTCGTCTTCGCGCTGCTGGCATATCTCGCGATCGCGCACGTGCGGAATCAGGGGTTGTACTTTGCGGCGATGCCGCTGCTGGTCGCGCCGATGGTGCCGAAAGAGTGGTCGCATCGGGCGCTTGGCCTTCTCGCCTTACTGCCGATCGGATGGGCGTACGCGAACGGGCCGCACATCGCGGGCATCGCGGCGCATCGCTTTCCGGTCGTCGCGACGGAGGTGATCCACGCCGAGAACCTGCAGGGGAATGTCTACAACCCCGATCAGTTCGGCGGGTATCTGATCTGGTCGTTCTATCCGGAGCGACGCGTACTGACTGACGGACGCAACGAGCTCTATCACGCGTTCATCGAAGAGTACGCGAAGGCGCGGCTCGACAGCCGTGCTTGGCGCGCGTTGCTCGCGAAGTACCGGATCGACCTCGCGGTCGACGAATACCGGCCGCCGCTCGACGTCATCAATCCGATGAACGGCCGCCACCAGCAGGCGGCCGCGTCGCTCGCGTACTGGCCCCGCCGCGAATGGGCGCTCATCAGCTACGACGATGTGGCGATGGTCTTCGCGCGGCGGGCGGCATTCGCGCAGGAGACGATCAACAGGTTGGAAGTGAAAGGCGTCGTGCCGGACGCGCAGCAACCGTCATTCTGAGCCGCGTAGCCGGCGAAGAATCTCCGGATGCGCAGTTCGAGATCCTTCGCTGTCTTCGCAGCTCAGGATGACGCGGGCTTCGCCCGCGTCAATTGACGATCTCGTCGCCGCAGGTGTCGAGGTCGAACATCTGCTCTTTCGGCCAGCGCTCGGCAAGGACGCGCTCGAAGTGGGGGCGGACGATGCGGTCGTACCGCGACACGAATCCTGGATGGAGATCGAGGATCGCTTTACGCGCGCAGCTCACGAGGCAGCGTGCTTCGCGGCTGGTCACCGTGCGGTCGCTGCTGATCAAGTTGTGCGTCAGCTCGACGATCATCCGGATCCGGCGGAGTCTGCGGCGCTCGAAGAACGCGGAGTGGATCTCCTCGGTCGATTCCATTTCGAACTTGGGCATCTTGATGGTCACCGCAGCAAACCGAGGCCTAGAACGTTCAATTCCGCCCTTCGGCAACAACCTTTTCAGGCGTGCTCGCGGTCGCCGTCGGCCCAGATTTCGTCCGCTTCGTCGGGGTCGACGCGCGACTCGTAATAGCGAATCGCGTTGCGTCCGGTAGCCATCACGGCGGCCCAGTTGAGGACACCGGCGGAGACGGCGCCTACGATCGGAACGACGCGCGCGATCTGGTCGCGAGCGATCCGCGTCCCGATTTTTTCGGCGACGATTCCACCTTCCGCGGATGCCGACTCGAGCACCGTCGCGATGCCCTGCTTGCTGAAGCCGACGCCCGAGGCCCACGCGAGGCACTGCAGCGCTTCGCTGAATCGCTCGCGCGACGACGGCTCGTGTCCGTAGATCGTCGCGATGCCGAGGATGAGTCGGAACTGCTGATAGACGAGATACGCGAGGTCGGCGCCGAGGGCACCAATCGCGGCGAGGCCGCCGGGGATGCCGGTCACCGCGCCGGCGGCCGCGCAACGGATGGCGGTGCGGCGCGCGAGCTTGTGCGCGTACTCGGACGAAGCGGTGTCGGGGAACGTCTGCCGCAGCTCTTCGACCTCTTTGCGAATGCGATCGGTGTCGATCTCTTCGAAGAGGGCACGGAAGACTTCTTCGAGCACCGAGTCGGCGCGCCGTTTCAGCTCTCTCGCTTTTCCCATGGTCGCGGCGACTGCAGTCAATCCGATTTGCTCTCGCTCTTGGTCTCGGACTTCGTTTCGGATTTGGTCTCGGACTTCGTTTCAGACTTCGTTTCGGACTTCGTCTTGCTCGGCTTCGAGGAGGGCGAAGCGTAGTCGGTCTTGTAGAAGCCGGAGCCTTTGAACTGGATCGCGGGAGACGAGATGAGCTTCTTCATCTCCGCGCCGCACTTGGCGCAGTGCGACTGGGGAGGATCACTGATGCGCTGAATGATCTCGACGCGCTCTTTACAGTTGGTGCATTCGTATTCGTACAGCGGCATGTGCGTTTTAACGTTGCGGGGGGCGTGCCGAATTCTGGGGTTCGGCAACCGGCATCCGGCATCCGCCTACCGCGTCAGCGGCGCGACCTTCTCATGTGCCGTCGCCTCGGCAGCAACCAGCACTCCATCGCGAAAGTACACCCCGGCGATGCCGCCTTCGCTGGTGCGGTAGTACCACGACTCGTTGGTGACCTCGGCGTGCTCGTGCTTCGACGTCCAGCCGGGGATCGGCTTGCCGAGGAGTTGGGAAACCTGGTGCTGCGACATCCCTTTCTCGAGCGCCAGGAGCTTGGGGCGGGAGACGGCCAGACGGTCGACGGCGTCCGCGACGCCCTTCGCTGCCTCAGCGTTGGCCGGGTCGTGGGCGAGGACGGCGCGGTAGAAGCGGATGGAATCCTGGTACCGGCCGATCGAGGAGAGCTCGTGCGCGAAGTCGAGCTGGATCCGCTCGTAGACGGCGCGCGCGCGGCTGTGCTGCGGGTGCTGCTGCACGAATGCGCCGAGCGTGTCGGCGTAGATTTGCTTCTGCTGAGTCGAGGCCTTGGGCGAGGCGGCGGCCTTCTTGTGATGGAGCACCGCGAGCCAGTCGCGATCGAGGCCGCTGTTCGCGTCGTTGCTGCAGGAGGCGAGCAGGAGGATCACGGCGGCGGCCGGGACGATACGGCTCATTTGCTGCCACCTTAACACGGACCATATAATTCCGTGGCTTTGCGCGTTCCGCGCAACGCGGGTCAAGTTACACCACCAGGAGGAGTTATGGCTGTGAGGGGTGAGGAAGTCGCAAGCTCGATCGACGCACATGTCCGCGAAGCGGTCGAGAGGATGGTGGGTGAGATCCGCACTTCGATCGAGGACATCCGTACCGCGGTCGATTCCCAGCTGAAGGCAGCGCTGCAAAGCGTGCAGGCGGACGTCAACTCGTTCTCGTTCATGCCGCACATCCAGAAGACGATCGGCGAGCTCGAAGAGACGCTCCAGGCGGAACAGCCGGCGCCGGTCGCCGCCGCACCTTCCGGCGGAGATGTCTCGCGCCTGAAGCAGGCGGTGCAAGCGGTCGAGCACGGCAAGTCGCAGGTGGACATCCTCAACGCGCTGCTCGAACAGTGCCTCGACTTCGGCTCGCGCGCCGCGCTGCTGATTCTCCGCGGCGAGACGTTCAGCGGGTGGAAGGGCGTCGGCTTCGCCGCGCACGGCGGCAACGACGAGATCATCAAGCGCTTCAACGCGGCGCCCGGGCTCATCAGCGAGCTCGATCAGGTGCTGCGCAATGAGCGCGTCGTAGCTTGGGACGGCGCCAACCTCGCGTCGCGCTTCGGCGTTGGCGCGCCGGTGAACGCGCTGCTCGTTCCGATGGTGATCAAGGACAAGGTCGCGGCGGCGGTGTACGTCGACGCTACGGCCGAGGATGTTTCGAAGCTCGACCAGGCGGCGGTCGAGTTGCTCGTCTTCACGACGGGGTTGTTGATCGACACGCTGGCGATCCGGAAGAAGTCGCCTTCGCCTTCGTTGTCTTCAGAGGGAGAAACGGCGCCGGCTCCCAAGCCTGTGGCTCCTCCTCCGCCTCCACCTCCGCCACCACCAACTCCCCCGGCGGAAGAGGAAGGCTCAGCGACGGTTGCGATCACGGCGCAGCAGATGCGCGAAATGATGGCCGCGGCTGCACCGGCTCCCCCCAAGCCCGCGCCAGTTGCTCCGCCGCCGCCACCGCCCCCTCCACCACCGCCACCACCGGCCGCAGCCTCCTTCTCCGACGAAGCCCGCCCGACGACGCAGTTCATCCCGCCGGCCGGCGTCACCACCCGCGCCGCGGCGCTGGCGTCGCAGAGCGAGGACGCGAAGAAGCATGACGAAGCGCGCCGTTTCGCCCGGCTGCTCGTCTCGGAGATCAAGCTGTACAACGAGGCGAAAGTCGAAGTGGGCCGGAAGAACAAGGACCTGTACGAGCGGCTGAAGGAAGACATCGACCGCAGCCGGCAGATGTACGACGAGCGGATCGCGGAAGACGTGCGGAAGTCGTCGAACTACTTCTACGACGAGCTCGTGCGCATCCTCGCCGACGGCAACGCCGAGGTCCTCGGCCTGTAATTCGCACTCGAACGCGCCATGCGCGCATTGCGCCGTAAGTGGGTCGTCACCACGGTCGTGGTGCTCGTGGCTGTCGGTCTGACGATCGTCGGCTCGCGCTACCTACACCCGCGCCAGAAGGTCGAGGTGACGCCGGCGCACAAGCCGGAAGCGCCGCCCGATCTGCTGAAGCTGCGCGACCAGTACCTCGCCGGCCTCAAAGCGATTCACGACAAAGACGGCGAGAAGGCGGCGAGCACGCTCGCTGCGTTCTCGTTCCGCGGCCGCGTCGTCGAGGAGTACCGGCTCTACTACCTCGGCCGCGCGTACGAGCTGAAGAACGATCACGACGCCGCGCGTCGCGTGTATGCGGAGCTGTGGCACCGCAACCCGCAGGCGGTGATCGCTGATGACGCGGCGCAACGGCTCGCCGCGCTGTACGCCGAGGCGGGCGACTTTGCGCACGCGGCGGAGATCTACGACGCGCTCGCCGGCGGGGCGGCGCAGTGGGGCGCCATCGAGTCGCACTTCATCAGCGGCGACATCGACGGCGCGCTCCATGCGGCCCGCGAGACCGCGATCAAGAGTCCGCGCGCGCCGCAAGCGGTGGATGCACTGGCGGTCCTGCAAACAACCGGTCCGATCGAGCTGACGCCCGCCGAGCGGCTGGAGCGCGGCGTGGCGCTGATGCGCGACGGCGATCCGCAACACGCATACGACGAGCTGACGGCGCTCGGCGGCGCCACTCCGGCCTCACTGCGCGAGCCGGTGCAACTCAACCGCGGGCTGGCGCTGAATCAGCTGCGTCGGTACGACGAGTCGAACAAGCTGCTCGAGCCGATGGCGAGCGGCGCGTTCAAATACGCGATCCCCGCGATCGCGACCGCCGCGAGCAACTACCGCGCGCTCTCGGCGTCGATCAATCCGATCGTCGTCAAGACGGTCACGGTGCGGCAGAAGGTCGGCAACGTGAAGGTGCGCGCGGGAAAGGGGAAAACGAAGAAGCTCGTCACGAAGCCGAAGTACGCGAACGTGAAGAAGAACGTCCAGCTCGTCGATCTCGCCAAGAAGGCGAAGAAGGACGAGTACGACCGCCTCGCCACCGAGCGGCTGAAGGACCTGCTGCAGATCCAGGAGACCGCCCCGGAGGTACGGCTCGACACGCTGAACACGCTGATCGGCATCGCGCAAGCGAAGCATCAGGACGATTACCTCAAGCAGCTCGTCCCCGAAGTCGTGAAGATCAATCCGTACGACGACCCGGCGCTGCAGTACTTCTGGGATAAGGCGTGGGCCGCATACGCCGGGGGCGACCTGAACGGCGCGAAGACGCTGCTGCGCTTCATCGCCGACACCTACAGCTCGCCGAACGTGAAGCGGCAGGCGGAGTACTGGTACGCGCGCGTCCTCGATCGCCAGGGAGACAAGGCGAACGCCGCGGCGACGTATCAGCGGCTCGCGTCGGCGCCGTACGAGGACGTCTACGCGCTCTACTCCGAGTCGCACGGCGGGAAACACGTCGCGCCGGCGAGCAATCCCACTGCACCGAACCGCGAGGACTGGCGCGACATCGCCGAACGCTCGATGCCTGCCGAGTTACGGCTCGCCTACGAGCTGACGGCGCTGCAGGACTTCAACGACGCCGCGCCGGAGCTGGCGAAGAACGCGAAACGCGAGAACCAGCAGTTCGCCGACGCGCTCGCGGCGGAGAAGCTGAGCAACGACGGGAATCTCGTCGAGATGTACCGGACGCTCCGGCGCGCGTGGCCGCTGCTCGCGACGGTCGAACAGGACTCGGTGCCGCCCTACTTCCTCAGTATGTATTACCCGGTGAAGTACCACGACACGATCGTGCGGGACGCGAAGCGCTTCGGCCTCGACCCGTACTTCGTGATGGCGCTGATCCTCCAAGAGAGTTACTTCGATCCGAAGGCGAAGTCGCGGGTCGGCGCGACGGGGCTGATGCAGATCATGCCGGCGACCGGAGCTGAGCTCGGCGCGCAACTCCATCCCGTCTTCAGCGTGAAGCGTCTCACCGATCCCGGTACGAACATCGAGATCGGCACGTTTCACCTGCAGCACCTGATGGCGCTCTTCAACAACAACCCGCAGCTGGTGGCGGCGTCGTTCAACGCCGGACAGGGAAACGTCCTGAAGTGGCGTCGCGCCGCACCTCATAAACCGATGGACGAGTTCCTCGAGTCGATCCCGTTCGCGGAGACGCGCAATTACGTGAAGCGCGTTACGATCCTCCGCTCCGCGTACTCGCGGATCGCGCGATGAGAGTGCAACCGTTCGCCGGGCCTTCGAACAGCGGCAAGACGACGGCCATCTGCAACCTGATTCGCGATGCGGTCGCCGGCGGCGAGCGCGCCGGGGCGATCAAGCACACGCATCACGCGCTGAACACCGAGGACCGCGGGGACACGGCGAAGTTCCGCGCGGCTGGCGCCGATCCGGTGGTCCTCGCAGGCGACGGAGAAGCGGTCGTCTTCCGCGGCAACGGCACGTTTCGGATCCGCTTCGACGATCCGCGCGATCTGCTGGAGGTGTTCGACGGCGACGTGGTGTTCGTGGAAGGATTCAAGTCGTATGACTGGTCCTGACGCGCCGCTGCGCTATCGCGCGGTGGTGTTCGACCTCGATGGAACGCTCGTCGACTCGTACGCGGCGCTGGCCGAGGCGGTGAATTACGCGCGGCGGCAGCAGGGGCTGGAGCCGCTCGGCGAGACGCGGATCAAGGAGTGCGTCGGCGACGGCCTCGAGAAGCTGCTGCAACGCGCGTTCGAGACCAGCGACGTGCCCGGCGGCGTGCAGGAGGCGTTCGAGTCGCGCTACGACGAGATCTGCTGCGCCGAGTCGAAGGTGCTGGAGGACGTCGAGGCGACGCTCGAGCATCTCGCCTCGCAGGGCGTCGCGATGGCGGTCTGTACCAACAAGCCGACCTTCTTCTCCCGCAAGATCCTCGAAGCCCTCGGCCTCGCGCGCCACTTCCGCGCCATCGTCGGCCCCGATCTCGCCGGCGCCCGCAAACCCGACCCGCAGCACCTGCTGCGCGCCCTCGACGCCACCGGCGTCGCCACCGCCGACGCCCTCTTCGTCGGCGACATGCCGATCGACGTCCACGCCGCGCGCAACAGCGGCATCGACGTCGCCGTCGTCTCCACCGGCTCGTCCTCCACCGCCCAACTCCGCGCCGTGAAAGCCGACCACTACCTCACCCGCTTCTCCGACCTGCTCGAGATCGTGTCCGACGTGTCAGGAACATGAAGTTCCGGTTCGTCTTCTTCGACGTCGATTCGACCCTCGTCACGATCGAGGGGATCGACGTCCTCGGCGCGGGCAATCCTGAGATCGCGCGGCTGACCGAGCGGGCGATGAATGGGGAGATTGCGCTCGAAGAGGTGTATGCAAAGCGGCTCGAGATCATCCAGCCCAATCGTGCGGCCATCGAAAAGTTGGGGGAGCAATACATCGCGTCGCTGGTGAGTGGGGCGGCCGAAGCGATCGCGGAGTTGCGCGGTTGCGGAGTGCAAATCCATCTGGTGACAGCCGGAATCGCTCAGGCGATCCAACCCCTCGCGTCACACCTCGGCGTCCCCCAGCGCGCGGTCCATGCAGTCCCGCTCCGCTTCAATGAAGCCGGCGAGTACGAAGACTTCGACCGGCGGTCGTTCCTCAGCCGCAGCGGGGGAAAAGAGCTCGTGGTCCGCGATGTGCGAGCACGAACGCATGGAAAGGCAGCGTTCGTCGGCGACGGCGCCAGCGACCTCGAAGCGAAGCCGGCCGTCGACCTCTTCGTCGGCTTCGGAGGAGTGCACGTGCGCCCGAAGGTGAAGGAGAATGCGGCCGTTTTCGCGATGTCTTTTGACGAAGTGCTGAAGGCCCTCACATGAGCGAGTGCAAGTTCTTCATCCCCGGCCCGACGTGGGTCCGCCCCGCGATCCTGCAGGAGATGACGCGGCCGATGATCGGCCATCGTTCCGCGGAGTTCCGCACGCTCTTCGGCGGTATCCGCCGCGACCTGAAAACGCTGTTCGACACGGCGGCCGATGCCTTCGTGATCACCGCCTCGGGGACCGGCGTCATGCAGGCCGCGCTGGAGAACTGCGTCACCCGCCGCGCGCTCGTGACGACGTGCGGCGCGTTCTCGGAGAGGTGGTTCAACATCGCGCAGTCGCTCGGCTACGAGGTCGACCGGCTCGACGCCGGCTGGGGACATGCCATCGATCCCGACGAGCTCGCCGATCACCTCCGCGGACGCCGCGTGCAGTACGACGCCGTGACGCTGACGCACAACGAGACCTCGACCGGCGTTACCAACGACATTGAGGCGCTCGCGCGCGTCGTTCACGAAGAATCGCCCGACTCGCTCGTCCTCGTCGACGCCGTCTCCTCGCTCGCCGGCGTCCCGATCCGCTTCGACGCCTGGGGGCTCGACGTCTGCTTCGCCAGCGTCCAGAAAGGCATCGCGCTGCCGCCCGGCATCACGGTCGTCGCGGCCTCGGCGCGCGCCATCGAGCGCGCGAAGAAGCATCCGTACCGCGGGCTCTACTTCGACTTCGTCACCTACAAGTCGAAGGCGGACGAAGACAGCGTTCCGTCGACCCCGTCCATCCCGCACTTCTACGCTCTTGCGAAGCAACTCGACGACATCGTTCGCGGCGAGGGACTCGAGAACCGCTTCGAGCGCCACCGCAAGATGCGCGACACCACCCTCGAGCGAACCTCGGGTTACGCCAAGCTCGCCGGCGACCGCGCGCACGCCTCGCCCACCGTCAGCGCCCTCGAGCCGGCGAAGACGCCCGACGAGATCCGCAACGAGATGAAGAAGCGCGGCTACACCCTCGGCGGCGGTTACGGCGAGTGGAAGGACCGCACGTTCCGCATCGGCCACATGGGCGACATCTCGCTCGACGACCTCAACGCAATGCTCGACGTCCTGGAGGAAGTCGCCAAAGCATGACCAACCACCGCGTCCTCGTCACCGACTCCATCGCCGATTCCGGGCTCGCGATCCTTCGCGCCGCGAAGGACGTCGATCTCGACTACCGCCCCGGCCTCAAAGGCGAAGAGCTATTGCGCGAAGTGGCGCAGAGCGACGCGCTCATCACGCGCAGCGGTACGGCGGTGACCGAGGAGCTAGTGAACGCCGGCAACCGGCTGCGGATCATCGGCCGCGCCGGCGTGGGGCTCGACAACGTCGACGTCGACGCCTGCACCGCGCGCGGCATCCTCGTCATCAACGCGCCGACCGCCAACATCATGTCGGCCACCGAGCACACTATGGCGATGCTGCTGGCGCTCTGCCGCAACATCCCCGAGGCGCATGCGAGCGTGAAACGCGGCGAGTGGGTGCGCTCGAAGTTCATGGGCATCGAGCTGAACGGCAAGACCCTCGGCATCATCGGACTCGGCCGCATCGGCACCCGCCTCACCGTCCGCGCCAAGGCGTTCGGGATGCGCGTCATCGCCTACGACCCCTACATCAGCGACTCCGTCTTCGAGCGCGTTGCCGCGGAGAAGGTCACGCTCGATCAGCTCCTCGCGCAGGCGGACGTGATCACGGTCCACACCCCGCTCACCGACGAAACGCGCGGCATGATCACCGCCGCCGAATTCGCGAAGATGAAGGACGGCGTCATCGTCCTCAACATCGCGCGCGGCGGTATCTATGAGGAGCAGGCACTCGCCGACGCGCTGAACAGCGGGAAGGCTTCCGGAGCGGCGGTCGACGTCTACACCGCCGAGCCGCCGGGAAAAGACCACCCGCTGCTGAACGCGAAGAACATCATCCTCTCGCCGCACATCGGCGCGAACACCATCGAGGCGCAGGACCGCGTCGCGGTGCAGACCAGTGAGATGGTCGTCGAGGCGCTGCGCGGCTCCATCTTCGTCAGCGCCGTGAACCTTCCGTTCGAAGGGCTCGCCGACGCCGACGCGGCGCCTCTCATCCGGCTCGCTGAGAAGCTCGGCCTCTTCGCGGCGCAGATCATCAGCGGTCCGGTGACGCGCGCCGCCGTCGAGCTGTGGGGGATCGAAGACCACCTCCAGAAGATCCTCTCCGTCGCTTCGCTGAAAGGGCTATTGACGCCTCACCTCGCGAACGTCAACTACGTGAACGCGGAGCAGAGCGCGGAACAGCGTGGGATCGCCATCGCCACCACGACGCACCCCGTCCCGCGCGACTACGCGAACCTGATCACCTTCCGCGCATCGACCGCCCACGAAGAGGTGTGCGTTTCCGGCACCGTTTTCCACGAAAAGAATCAGCGCATCGTTTCCGTGAACAATTTCCGTGTCGAATTCACGCCCGAGGGCCACCTCCTCTACGCCATCAACAAAGACGTGCCCGGCGTCGTCGGCAAAGTCGGCACCCTCCTCGGCGACTTCGAAGTCAACATCGCCGAGTACAACCTCGCCCGCAACGCCGCCCAGGGCCTGGCCCTCGCCGTCATCACAGTGGACTCCCCGCTGAACGCCGACATGCTCCACGCCCTCCGCACGCTGCGCGCGATGGAAGACGTACGGCAGGTGCGGCTGTAGAGAAGTGGAGCGCAGACATTCCTGTCTGCGCCATTTCGCCGCTATGCTAGCCAAGGAATGCAGCAACGCTCTCTTGGCAACACAGGCATCCGCGTCAGTGAGATCGGGTTTGGCGCGTGGGCGATCGGCGGCGCGGCGGAGGCGTCGGGGACGCCGCTCGGGTGGGGACGGACGAATGACGACGACTCGCTCGCGGCGATCCGGCGCGCGCGCGACCTCGGCGTGAACTTCTTCGACACCGCCGACAGCTACGGCTTCGGGCGGAGCGAGTCGCTCCTCGGCATCGTGCTCTCGCGCGCGCGGCAGAGCGTCATCATCGCGACGAAGGTCGGCGTCATGCGGATGGGCGACGGCTCGCTGAAGAAGGACTTCTCGCGCGAGCACATCTTCCACGCCGTCGACGGCTCATTGAAGCGGCTCCGCACCGACTACATCGACCTCTATCAGGTGCACAACCCCACGCTCGACCAGCTGCGGCGCGAGGAGATCCAGGAGGCGATGGCGCGGCTGCAGGAGATCGGAAAGATCCGCTACTGGGGTGTTTCGATCTCGACGGTCGACGAAGGGGTCGAGATCATCAACCGCGGCTGGGGCAACGCGCTGCAGGTGCTCTACAACGTGCTCAATCAGGAGCCGGCGCTCGCGCTCTTCCCGCTCGCGAAGCAGAAAGGCTACGGGATCATCGCCCGCGTGCCGCTCGGCTCCGGACTACTCACCGGGAAGTTCCGCGCCGACTCGACGTTCGCGGTCGACGACGTGCGGCAGAACTTCCTGACGACGAAGCGGCTGGAAGAGGTGAACGCGCGCGTCGACGAGATGCGCTCGATCGTCGGAGGCGCGACGAAATCGCTCACCGATGCGGCGCTGCAGTTCGTGCTCGCTGACGACGCCGTGTCGTCCACCATCCCCGGCGCCCGCAATGCGCGCCAGGTGGAGATGAACGTCGCCGCTGCCGAGTCACGCCTCCCGTCCGAAGTCGTCGAGCGCCTCCGCACGCGCCTCGGCGACTACAACTTCTACGCGCGGCACGGGATCAGGATCTAGCGGGTATTGCGGCGCCGCGCGAGGACGACGGCGGCGCGGTCGGCGGCGATGGGGGTCCACTCGTTCGGCGGGAAGTACGGCCGCCACTCCGGGATCTGAGAGCGCTTGATGTACGCGATGCCGACGTTGTAGCTCGCGAGGAACTGACGGAATGTGTTCGCGTCGCGGCGGGCGGCGGCGAGGCGTTGTTCGTAGTCGAGGAACAACTCGTTGCGGCCGTCGGTGAGGACGCGCCGCTCCGGCAGAAACGACCATTCGAGGAAGCCACCCATGCCGTAGCTGCTGAAGATGTTGCCGGGCAGCGCCAGCGCGCGAACGCGTGCGGTGGCGTTCAGAGGGAACTTGGCGGCGTCGACGCCGGCGCGAAACGGAGAGGTCGCGAGAATTGCGGCGACCGTGATCGCGACAGGAGCGATGAGCAGCTTGCGGAAGCGGTCGGGGATCGAGCGCAGGTGCGGCTCCAGCAGCAGCGGCGCGACGCAGTAAAAGATCGTCTGGTTTCGCGAGAAGCGCAGAGCGAGAAGCGTGATGAACGCGAGCGCGATGCAGTCCTTTCGCCGCGGGCTGAATGCCACGATCAGCACCACGGCGATCAACGCGACCGCGAAGAGACGGAACTCGTTGAGCGACGTCGCCCCCCACTCCTCGTTCCCGAAGATCGGCAACGACGCGATCCGTGCGACGTGGAAAGGATTCGTGATCGCCCCGATGCCGTACGGATTCACCAGCAGCGCCGCGGCCGAGGCAAGAGCGAGTCCCACCCGGCGATCGAGGATGAGAACCAGCACCGGCACGAGCACCGCCGATGGATGAATATTGATCAATAAAATCGTCGTGATAATCACGACGTAATAATTGCGATGGA
>DASXIH010000061.1:0-5186 GCA_036498125.1 Thermoanaerobaculia bacterium | reverse complement strand
CACGCCGTAGTCGATCGCCTGCTTCTGCGCGTCGACGCCGGGGAACGCCGGGAGGAGCGACGGGTGGATGTTGAGGATCCGGTCCGGATACTTCGCCACGAAGTCCGCGCTCAATAGCCGCATGTAGCCGGCGAGCACGATGAAGTCGGGCTTCGCCAGTTCGAGCACCCGCAGCACCTCGTACTCATGCGCCGGCCGCGACGCGAACGTCCGGCTCTCGATCACGTGTGCGTTGAGCCCCCACTCCTTCGCCCGCTCGATCCCCGGCGCCTCCGCCCGGTTCGAGATCACGCACACGATCTCCGCCTGGAGCTCTCCCCCCGCAATCGCCTCATGAATCGCCGCGAAATTCGATCCGCGTCCGGAGAGGAGGATGGCTAGGCGCATTCCCGGCAGTTTATCCCGCGCGCAGCGCGGGATCAGCGGTTACACCGCGCCGCGGCAGGCCAAAGACGCTGCACGATCGATGACCGCCCTTCGGAATGAGATGCGCGGTGGAACGGATGATCCCTCGGCAGTTTATCCCGCGCCCAGCGCGGGATCAGCGGTTACACCGCGCTGCGGCAGGCCAAAGGCGTTGCACGATCGATGACCGCGCTTCGGAATGAGATGCGCGGTGGAACGGATGATCCCGCGCTACGCGCGGGATAAACTACAGAGAGGCAGAAACTACAAACTACAACCACGACGCGAACCCGGCCGGCGGTGCGTCGTAGACGACTTTCCCCGATCCCTTCACGACATTGCCGGCGAAGTAGAACTTCTGGCCGATCCGCGTGAAGTGGTCGGCGATTGCGGGGACGTCGTCCTTGCCGGCGATCACGATCATCCCGGCGCCCATGTTGAAGACGCGCAGCATCTCCTCGGTGTCGACGTGCCCCTCGTCATAGAGGTAGTGGAAGATCGGAAGTACCGGCCACGACCCGAGCTTGATCTTCGCGTCGACCGACTCGGGGAGGACGCGCGGCACGTTGTCGGTCAGCCCGCCGCCGGTGATGTGCGCCAGCGCGTGGATCTTCCGCGCTTCGACGAGCGGCAGCAGCGGTTTCAGATACGAGATGTGCGGAGCGAGGAGCACCTCGCCGACCTTCCCGCCGATCTGCGGCACGATCGACTGGAAGTCGTGCCCGAGCTGGTCGATCAGGATCCGCCGCGCGAGGGAGTAGCCGTTCGTGTGCAGTCCGACGCTCGGCAGTGCGATGAGGACGTCGCCTTCGCGGATGTCTTTGCCGGTGATGACGTTCGACTCGTCCGCTACGCCGACGATGAATCCGGCGATGTCGTAGTCGTCGTCGCCGTAAAAGCCGGGCATCTCCGCCGTCTCGCCGCCGATGAGCGCGCAGCCGTTCTCGCGGCACGCCCGCGCCATCCCGCGCACGACGTCGGTCATCACCGGCGGCCGGAGCCTGCCGGTGGCGTAGTAGTCGAGGAAGAAGAGCGGCCGGGCGCCCTGCACCAGGATGTCGTTCACGCAGTGGGAGACGAGGTCGTAGCCGACCGTGTCGTGAATCTTCATCGCCTGCGCGACGCGGAGCTTCGTCCCGACGCCGTCCGTCGACGAGACGAGCACCGGCTTCGTGATCCCCTCGAAGTCGGCGCGAAACAGCCCGCCGAAGCTCCCGATCTCCGAGAGAACGTTCGGCGTGAACGTCCCCCGCGCGATCTTCCGCACCTCGCGCAATGCCTCGTCCTGCGCGTCGATGTCGACCCCCGAGTCGCGGTAGCTGGTCTTGTCGGTCAAGCGGGCGGAGTCTAGCGCAGACAAGAATGTCTGCGCTCCATGGAGAGCAGACATTCTTGTCTGCTCTAATACCCGTCCATGGCGCAGTTCCTCCTCGTCACCACGCTCCTCTCCCTCGCCGGCCTCATCGCCACGATGGCGATGGGCTTCTACGCGGCCCCCGGCCACGTCGCGCAGCACATCTTCGTCGCCCTCGCCACGACCATCGCCGGCCTCTTCTCCCAGTCGATGACCATGTTCTTCTTCATCGGAACGGGAAAGGAGATCAAGGAGAAGGCGAACAACGAGGCATCGGTCGTCCAGCGGACGAAGGTCTTCAAGAACCGCGTCTTTCCCGCCGCGATGTGGGCCATCGCCGCCCTGATGGTCACCTTCATCATGGGAGGCGGCGTCGTCAGCGGCAAAACCCCCCGCTGGCTCCACGACGCGTCCGCCGTCGTCACCCTCGTCTTCCTCGCCCGCGCCTACGTCATCGAGCTCCGCGCCATGATGGAAAACGCCGTGCTGATGGAGAAGTACCTCCGGGACTAGCCGCCGGTTCTGTGTGGCGCCCGCAATCCTGCCGGCGTTCGGGACGGGCAAACGCGTGATCGGGCCGATCACGGCGTGATTACGGACTGAGACCGCGCGATCGCGAACGGGGACGGCGCGATCACGAACGGGACCGTGTGATCACGAACGGGGACCATGTGATCGCGACCGGTGGCGGTGTGATTACGAACGGGGACGGCGTGATCGCGACCGGCGGCGGTGTGATCGCGACCGGTGACGGCGTGATTACGAACGATCGCCCTGTGATCGCGGGCGGTCGCCATGCGATCGAGAGCGATCACAGCCTATCCGTCTCTTCACAGTCGCACCGTCGGCGATCACCACTACCCCGCTCGTAATCACCACTCCCCGGTCGTAATCACCACTTCCCCGTTCGCGATCACCACTTCCCCGTTCGCGATCACCACTTCTCCGGTCGTGATCACCACCTCTCCGGTCGTGATCACCATCTCTCCGGTCGTGATCACCATCTCTCCGTCCGCGATCACGTTGCCCCGCCCGCGATCACCCCCTCGCCGTCCGGCGGCGCACGGTGATCGCCAGGAAACCTTGGGAAATCGGCCTCGTACCAATGGATACGTGACCATGCGCGAGCGCTTCGCAAGAATTCGCATAGCGATCACGACCGTCGCGACGCTCGCGATCGCGTCACTCCTCGCTTGGCAGGCACTCCATGCCGGCGTCCCCGCCCACCACATCCTGAATCGCCGCGACATGCCCGCGATCTCGAACTGGTGGGGGGCCCTTCTCATCCCCGTCCTGACCTGGTTCCTCCTCGGCCGCACCAAGCCGCGAGCGATCACCCGCCCCAAACTCGTCGTCCTTGCCTTCGCCGCCGGCGCCCTCGTCGGCACCGCCCAGGCGGTCACCTTCTTCACCGGCCACGAGGCGATCACCTCGAACATCGTGCTCTCGCTCTTCGTGCTCGCCCTCTTCGTCCCGATCTACCGCGCCGAGTGCGTCCTCGGGTTCATCCTCGCGATGACGGTGTCGTTTGGTGCGGTACTGCCGACGGCGTTTGCTGCCGTGATGTCCGCAGCAGGAGTGATCCTTTATCGCGGTGCACGGATCGTTCTGCACCTGCTGAAACGTAAATCGGCGTCGCAAGTAGCCTGACGAAAGCCGTTCGTCTCGACGTGTGAGACCCAGTGCGGCGCTGGTCTAGGCTGAACGTTGACCATCGTCCTTCGAGCCGCCCTTTCGGTCGAACAGTCCCGGCTGCTGCTGGGCGAGTCGGTCGCGTTGAACCATCCGCGGCCGTGCGCTGTCTGGCTCGAAATGCTGATCGCTGTCTTTCTTGGGGTGGTGGGATACGGCCTTCCCCAGCTCACGCAACGCTTGGCCGAGATCGAAAAGGCGTCCTCGGAAGTGGTGCGCGATTGTCGTCGCTATTTGAATTGTGATTGTGCTCGCCTCGACGACGGCAAGGCCTGCTACGCCGGTCGCGAGTAGCAGCGTCGGTATGACGAGCCAAGGATCCCGCCTGAGTGCGCCCAAGACCCACTCGAGAATCGTTGATCCAACTTGCTCCGCACCCATCCACTGCTCACTTTTCTGATCATCAGGTCGTCAAAAGAGTGCACCGAAACTTATGCAGGTCCACCAATATAGAGTTCTACGCGAGGTAGAGCAATAGATCGATAGGTGGATGTGCGAAGTACGCCGCGGCTGATGCCCGACCAGTCCTACGTCCTATACAACGCCGCACCCCAGTGCAATCCCGACCCTAGCGCGGTGAAGCAGACCAGCATTCCGGGCTTCACGCGGCCGTCCGCGACGCACTCGTGGTAGAGGATCGGGAGGGTGCCGGCGGTGGTGTTGCCGTAGCGCTCGATGTTGTGGGGGACTTTCTCGGCGGGGAGCGCGAGCTGCTTGGCGACGCCTTCGATGATGCGGAGGTTGGCCTGGTGGACGATGAGGATGTCGATGTCGCTGACCGCGATCCCGGCGGCGGCGCAGACGGCGCGGACGGCTTCGGGCATACGGGAGACGGCTTCCTTGAAGACGGCGCGGCCTTCCATCACGGGGATCGGGTCGCTGCGGTCGATCTGGTCTTTGTCGACGAACGGACGGCGGCGGAAGCCGACGCCGGGGACGTAGAGGGCTTCGATGTTGGAGCCGTCGGTGAAGAGCTTCGAGGCGATGAAGCCGCGCTCTCCGTCCTCGCTCGCTTCGACGACCATCGCTCCGGCGCCGTCGCCGAAGAGGACGGTGCGGTCGCGGATGGCGGTGTTCGCGGCGTACTCCTCCGGCGTTACCTGGCGGTCGTCGCGGCCGATGGTGATGTCCCACCCGTTCCCCCACGGCATGAACGGCGTGTGGACCTCGGCGCCGACGAGCAGGAGCCTCTTGTATTTGCCGCTCCGGAGCAGCGAGTCGGCGAGGTCGAGGGCATAAAGGAAGCCGCTGCACTGCTGGCGGATGTCGAACGTCGGGATGTTCGGGAAGCCCATCTTCGCCTGCAGCACCGGACCGTTGCCTGGGAAGAAGTAGTTCGGCGTCATCGTGGCGAAGATCACGGCGTCGATGTCTGCCGTCGTGCGATTCGCCGCCGCGAGCGCGCTCTGCGCTGCGAGCATCCCGAGCTCCGCGCTCCCTTCGCCGGGATCGGCGTAGTAGCGCTGTTCGATCCCGCTCCGCGTCCGGATCCACTCGTCGGACGTATCCATGATGCGCGAGAGGACTTCGTTGGGAACGAGGTTCTTCGGGATCCCGATCCCGGTGCCGGTGATGACGGATCGCATTTGCTCGAGTTTATCCCGCTCCCCTTTGGCGTGGAACCGGCGCGGTTCGACGGGAGCTTGAGGTTCGAAGTTCGAGGTTCGCGGGAAGAAGTAAGAAGGATGCCGGGGCGCCTCTTACCTCTTCATTCGAACCTCGAACCTCGAACTTC
>DASXIH010000060.1:0-3080 GCA_036498125.1 Thermoanaerobaculia bacterium | reverse complement strand
CGGATTCGACGTCGTCGATGCTTCGGACGGCGCCGAGGCTGCGGACCGCTTCGCCACCGTCCGGCCCGACCTCGTCCTCACCGACCTCGCCATGCCGCGCGCCGACGGATTCGAGCTGATCCAGCGCATCCGCAGTGGCAGCGCCACGCCGATCGTCGTCCTCTCCGTGCGCGGCGGCGATCTCGACAAGGTGCGCGCCCTCGACCTCGGCGCCGACGACTACGTGACGAAGCCGTTCTCGACACCGGAGCTCCTGGCCCGGGTGCGCGCGCAGCTGCGCCGCGCCGGCGCCGCGGCGCGTTCACAGTTCGAGTTCGAAGATTTGTCGATCGACGTGGAGCGCCATCGCGTCATTCAAGGCGGACGCGAGATCCATCTGACGCCGACCGAGTTCTCGATCCTCGAACTCCTGGCCCGCCATGCGGGACGTCCCGTCTCGTTCGACGAGATCATCGCGAACGTCTGGAGGGGCGCGCCGGGAACGTCGAACGACGCCGTCCGCGTCCACGTCGGCTCCGTCCGGCGGAAGATCGAGCCCGACGCCTCGAACCCGCGCTACATCGTCACCGAGCCGTGGATCGGCTTCCGCTTCATCGCCGAGCCGCTCGGATGACATGACGCGGCGTTTGGTCAAAATGACGGGACGACCGGTCAAATTGACCGCGACCCCTCTCAAAATGACCGAGACTGCTCCCAAATTGACCCACATGCCGGTCAAATTGAGACTCGCCGGCCTCAAATTGACCGGGTGAGCGCTCAAAATGACCCAGCGAGGCCTCAAAATGGCGGCCGGTCAGCCCAAATTGACCGCTCCTGCCCTCAATTTGGCCCCTTCGGCACTGTGTGAGCCCCGGTTCCGGTGTTGTCCACACCATTTCATGATTCTTTCGGGGTTCTTTCGTCCTTCGTCCGGACTGAGTTGCTGCGCGCTTGTTATCCATACTGGATATGAAACGCAGCAAAGTCCGGATCGTCGCGGTCGCGATCATCGCCTCCAGTATCGCCCTTGGCGCGCGAGCGGAAACGATCGATGGGTGGCTCGACGGCTATTACGCCTGGAACCGAAACCATCGCGATTCCGGCAACTGGTATCGCGGAATCGGAACGACAGGCGAGCACGCGGACCAGCTCGCGCTGGACGTCGCGGCATTCGAGATCGTCCGCGATCCGAAGCCGTTCGGCTTCCACCTGACCCTCGTCGCCGGCGACTCCGCGGACGTCGTGCACCTGGCAGAGCCGAGCTCGAATACACGACACGTTTATCAGGCGTCGGTGACGTACGACGCGAAGGTCGTGCAACTCGAAGCGGGCGTCTACCCGTCGCACATCGGCTTCGAGGGCTACTTCACGAAAGACAACTGGAACTACACGCACGGCTGGCTCGGCGAGCTGTCGCCGTATTACCAGACCGGCGTGAAGGCCGCGCACACGTTCAATCCGCACTGGTCGGCGCAGGTGCACGTACTTCGCGGCTGGCAGAACATCAGCGATCCGCACGCTCCGAAAGCTCTCGGGACGCAGATCGCGTACAACGACGCGAACCTCTCCGCGTCGTTCAATACGTACCTCGACAACCACCGCAAGTTCGGTGATCTCGTGGCGACGTACAAGGCGACGTCGAGGCTGAGCATCGGCGCGTCTCTCGACGACGGCCATCAGTCGCCGGCAAATTGGCTCGGCGTCAGCCTCTGGACACGGTTCGCGCTCGACGACCGCAACGCCCTCGCGTTCCGCGCCGATCGCTTCCGCGACCCCGACGCGGGCATCAGCGGATTCTCGCAGACGCTCGACTCGGAGACGCTGACGTACGAGCTCCGGCCGCGGAAGCAGCTGATCATGAAGTTCGAAGCGCGCCGCGATCACTCGACCGCGCCGGTGTTCAACCACTCTTCAACAGACCAGAAGCTCGCCTTCGCGAGCGCGGGCGTGACGTTCGGATCATGAGCGACCTTCTCTTCATTCTGCTGACGCTCGTGCTGTTCGCGCTGTCGATTGCGTACGTCCGAGGATGCGAGCGCGTATGAGCGTCGAGACCATCGTCGGACTAGTCCTCGCGCTCCTCGCCCTCGGCTACCTGCTGTACGCCCTGCTGCGTCCGGAGGACCTGTGATGATCGCGCTGAAGATCGCCGTCTACTTCGCGCTGATCCTCGCCGTCGCGAAGCCGCTGGGCGTCTACATGGCGCGGCTGTTCACGCGCGAGAAGTCGTACGCGGTGGAGCGTGCGATCTACCGCCTCGGCGGCATCGACGCGACGAAAGAGCAGAGCTGGACCGCGTACACGATCGCGATGCTCGTCTTCAGCGGCGTCACGCTGCTGCTCACCTATGCGATCGAGCGGCTGCAACACGTTCTGCCGCTGAACCCCGACAAGCTCGGCGCCGTCGCGCCGGACCTTGCGTGGAACACCGCGGTCTCGTTCACGACGAACACGAACTGGCAGGCCTACAGCGGCGAGACGACGATGTCGCACCTGACGCAGATGGTTGGCCTGACGCTGCACAACTTCGTCTCGGCGGCGGTCGGCATCGTGCTCGCCGTCGCGATCATCCGCGGCGTCGCGCGCGCCTCGGCGCAGACGATCGGCAACTTCTGGGTCGACCTCACGCGCTGCACGCTCTGGCTTCTCCTGCCGATCTGCCTCGTCGCCGCGATCGCGCTCGTGTCGCAAGGCGTCATCCAGAACTTCCATCGGACAGAGAGCGTGACGACGCTCGAAGGGAAGACCCAGAAGATCCCGCAAGGACCGGTCGCGTCGCAGGAAGCGATCAAGGAGCTCGGCACGAATGGCGGCGGCTTCTTCAACGCGAACTCCGCGCACCCCTACGAAAACCCCACGCCGTTGACGAACCTCATCGAGATGTTCCTCATCTTCGCCATCTCCGCGGGACTGCCGATCACGCTCGGCATCATGACCGGCAAGCCGCGGCACGGCTGGGCGGTCTTCTGGGCGATGGCGCTTCTCTTTCTCACCGCCGCCGCGATCTGCATGCACGCGGAGCGCGGCAACATGGAGGGGAAGGAAGTCCGGTTCGGAACGGCCGACTCGGGACTCTTCGCAACCATCACCACCGATGCGTC
>DASXIH010000059.1:0-7314 GCA_036498125.1 Thermoanaerobaculia bacterium | reverse complement strand
CGTCGGGCGTCAGGTCCGCGATGCCCAGCAGATCTTTTTTCACAGGACCTCCACTTCGTCGCGCCCGTCGATCTCGGCGAGATGCACCTGCACGTTCTGGGCAACCGAGGTGGGAATGTTCTTGCCGACGTAGTCGGCCTTGATGGGAAGCTCGCGATGGCCGCGATCGATGAGGCACACGAGCTGGATGGCGCGCGGCCGGCCGAAGTCGATGAGCGCATCGAGCGCGGCGCGGACGGTGCGGCCGGTGTAGAGCACGTCGTCGACGAGCACCACCACCTTGTCGTCGATCGGCTCCGGCAGCTTCGTCGGCTTCACGACCGGCTGCGGGGCGATGGTGGTGAGATCGTCGCGATAGAGGGTGATGTCGAGGATGCCGAACGGCACCGCCGTCCCCTCCATCTCATTGATCTCTTTCACCATCCGCTCGCCGATCGGAACACCGCGGCTGCGGATACCGACGATGATGAGATCGTCGAGCCCGCGGTTCTTTTCGACGACTTCAATGGCCATGCGCCGGATCGCGCGGTCCATGCGCGTGGCGTCGAGGAGTTTTTTCTTGACGTTCATGCTGCGAAGGCGGCGCGGAGGATAGCATGGCGGCGCCTGGCTGAGCACGAATTTCGCACTCTCCAGGCACTCGAATGGTTCGAGCCAAGGTCCTGATCGTCGAAGACGATTCCGATGTGCGGCGTTTGTTCGCCATCGGACTGAATCAGCGCGGTTTCGAGGTCAAGCTGGCGTCCAACGGAGCCGACGCCGTGGAGCGGATCCGGAGCGAGAAACCGGACGTCATCCTCCTCGACTGGCTGATGCCCCTCATGGACGGCGGCCAGATGCTCGACCACCTCGACGCCGGCGCCGGGAAGGTGCCGATCATCGTCATCAGCGGAGAGCCCGCCCCCGCGGCGCTCGACCCGCGCGTACAGGCCTGGCTCACGAAACCGGTCACCATCGACGAGTTGGTGACGGAGATCGAACAGCGGGCACCGGCCTCGGCCGGCCGGCAAGTACGTTAGAATCAGCCGTTCTCATGGCGAAACTCTTCTTCGTCGGCCTGGACGGCGCTGAGAAAAGCTATCGTTTGCAGACGCACCGGCCGTTCACGGTCGGCCGCGATCCCGGCAACGACATCATCCTGCGCGACCCGAAAGTGTCGCGGCATCACGCCGAGATCGTCTTCGAGCGCGGCTTCTTCGTCCTGCACGACCTCGCGAGCGCGAACGGCACGTTCGTGAACGGAAAGCGCGTCCGCGTCGCGCCGCTCACGCACGGAGCGAAGGTACGCCTCGGCAACAGTTACGGCCGTTTCTCCGAGGAGCTGCCGACCGAAGAGGGAGCGGAGCCGCTGAAAGCCGTCGAGCCGTTCGAGCAACCTTTGCCGATGTCGCCGCCGCAGACCGAGGACCTGGACGACCTCGTTCCGACCTCCGCGCATGAGCGGCTGAATATGGACACGCTGCCGCACGAGCAACTCAGCGCCGAGGACTTAAAAAAAAACTAGAAGAGGGTGAAGGGCCGACGGAGCCGTTCGAGACTCCTCAGCCGAGTGTGAAGCCCGGGTTCACGAAGTCGCGCTTCCGCTTCAGTCCGGGCCTGCCTGCGGGCGAGACGGCGCGGATTCGGGATGACGAGGGGAACGTCCTCTTCACCTACCGCAGCTTTGCCTCGGTCATCGGCATCGTCGCCTCCCTGGTCGCCTCGATCGTGATCGTGGCAGGCATCGCGGCGACGGGGTTTCTGCTCGCCGAGCACAATGTCGCGACGGCGTTGGTAGCGCTGGTCCTCAGCGTCTTCTTCGCGTTGGTCATCGTCGCGCTGGTGCCGCCGATCAACGTCACGTTGTTCAACGACACCTCCCCCGCCCTCACGATCGCGCAGAAGTCGCGCAGCAGCTTTCCGAGGGTGACGTTTGCTGTCGTGACACCCGAGGGAACGCCGGTCGGCGTCCTGCGCAAGTCGGTCTTCTCGCGCCTCGGGCGCAACCGCTGGGCGCTCGACGGCCGCGGCTATGCGATCGAAGAATCGTTCTATCGAGCGATCCTTCGGAAGATGTTCGGGAAGTTCAGCCGGCACTACGAAGCGAACATGCTCGTCTACGCGCCGTACGAGGTCGCGCGGATCATCCGTCGCCCCGACGCACACGGCGACGTCAACGTCCTCGAGGTCAACGGCACTCACGCCGACCGCCGGCTCCTCATCGCCCTCGCGACGCTGGTCTTCGGTTCCGAGCCTTAGGGCTGCGGTGGTGGTGGCGTCGATGCGGGCGGTGTCGGCGGAGCGGGGGCAGGAGGCACGCTGGACACCGGAACGATCTCGATCCCGGTGTAGTAGTGCTTCAGGATCTGGTCGTACTTCCAGCCGCGGAACGCCATTCCGTACGCGCCGACCTGGCACATGCCGACGCCGTGTCCCCATCCTTTGCCGTAGAACGTGTAGCGATCCATCCCGTCGGGATCCTTCGACCGCTCGATGACGAACAGGTTGTCCGGAACGTTGAGCGACCAGCGGATCGGCAGCCCCTTCGCGGTGAACTTCCGGCCGCCTTCGGCCGTGTACTCCAGCTCCGCGATGCGTTGCGAGGCGTCGATCGTGACCGGCCGCAGGTCGACGAGCTGCTGGATCGGGAAACGTTTGTTGATCGACGCCGCGAGCTCGTCGGCGCGGTAGCTGCGCGTCCAGTCCGCGAAGCTCGACGTCCGGTCGAACGACGCGCCGTCGTAGTTCGCCACGACGATTGCCGCAACCGGAACGCGCTTGGCGTTCATCTGGATGACGGCACGGTCGCCGATCATGATCGGGACGTTTGCGTACTCCTCGTAGCGGTCGCCGAGACGCCGGAAGAGCGGAATGTTCGGCGGCAGCACGTATGCGGTCAGTTTCCCTTCGGCTTTGAGCGTGATCCGCCGTCCCTCGAGTGCCGCGATCTTTCCCGTGACGTCCGTGAGCTGGTCGTGCTTGCGCAACCAGGTGTTGAGGATCGCAAGGAGCTCATCGCGCGGCATTGCCGCGTTGAGATCGATCTTGTCGATCTCCTGCGCCGGCCAGAAGCCCCACTTCACGAGGAACGCAGCGGCGAGGTGCGCCGGATCGTCGGTCATGCCGCTCTGCGGGAAGAAGTATTTGCGATCCTCGGGGAGCGTGAGCGTCGCTGCATAGGTATACGCATTCAAGACCTCGCCGAGAAAACGGAGGACGTCACCTCGGCGTGACGATTTCGGCGGATCGACTTTGACCGGTCGAACATCAAAGACCGAGTAGACGGCGTCCTCAACGTCTCGCGCGCTCCAGGAACTCGTCTCTTTCAGGTTTACAAAAGCCGCGTACACCCGCGCATTCACCTGCATCTCGCTGAGGATCCCGCTGTCGGCGCGGCCGGCGAGCGACAGCATGTCGAGCTCCACGCAACGCACGCGCTTCAGGTACGGCTCGTTCCGTGTCGGAAACATCGTCTGCACGTCGCTCGTCTCGCCGCCGCAGGTCGCGGTGTAGAGCGCGTCGACGAGCCGGCCGCCGTACGTCATCACGAGACCCGACGTCTGTTCGACCGCCTGCGTCGAGAGCGCCTCCTCGCCCGAATAACCGAGGTACGCCTGACACGCGGGGCCGGGACAGATGTCGAACCCTTCCGCGCGGAACTGGCCGAGATTGCGGAACGCGTACGTGCGCGCCGCGATCGCCTGCGCCTTCAGCGCTTCCAGCTCGTCGTAGATTTTCGGCCCCATCTCCGCCGGCACCACGCCGCGGAGGTAGTCCTCCATATTCAGCTCGTTGACGACGTTGAACTGACCGCGGAGATTGATGAAGAGCCGCGCCGCGGTGCGGTACTGCTTCTCGCCGATCGCGACCGTGCTCGCCGTCTGCGGCATCACGAGAAGCGACGCCGTGGTGAGCGTGTAGTGGTCGCCCTCATCGTCCGTGATCTCGATCTTCTTCTCGAACTGCTGGTCCGACGGGCGATGCGCGATGAGCATGTCCTTCGGATAGCCGCGCTGCACGAGCTGATCGCGCAGTGCGATTGCTCCCGCTTCGTCGGGAGACTCGCCTGCGAAGATGCGATAGACGCCGCCATTGGCCGCGGAGGGATCAAAGATCTCGTCGACGCGCTGCCCGGCGTCGGTCCGCAACTTCGCCGCGAACGCGTCCGCCGTCGGCTTGTCGGAGTACGAGATCACCTGCACCGCGTAGTGCATGGCGAGCGGCGTACGCATCGGCGCATCGGCGGTGAAGCCGCGGCGCAGCGTCGACGCGCCGTCATCGGCGATCAGAAAGTAGCCGCCGTCGATGCGGGGAAACTTCACGGTCGCCTGGTCGCTGAGCATCCCGACGCGAATCCGCGGCTCCGCGATCGACTTCGCGTTGCTCACCGGCGTCAGCGCATTCGGCGAATGCGCCACGCTCTGAAGCTGGAGCTGGGGCTGCGCTTGCGGCTGCGGCGTTTGCCGCGGCGCGGGCGGCGCGGACGCACACGCCGCGAGCAGCACGACTGCAATGACCGAATACTTCATAGCTACGGCCTCGGTGCAAAAGAAAAGCCCCGCAAACTGCGCGGGGCTTTCCACATCGACTCGATGAAGGTTTACGGAATGATGAGGCGGATCACGACGCGGCGGTTCCGCAGACGTCCTTCCGCCGTGTTGTTGTCGCCCACCGGCTCACGAGCGTCGCGGCCTTCGACGGTGATACGCGACGGATCGATGCCGTGGCGGCTGACGAGGTAGTCGCGAACCGCTTCGGCGCGGCGGCGATCGAGATCCTGATTCGGACCGGTGTTCTCCTTGTCGTCGGTGTACCCGATGACGATCGCGGTCGACGTCGGCTCGTTCTTCATGCGGAGCGCCACGTCGTCGAGGATCGCCTTCGCGATGTTCGTCAGACGGGCGGAACCGGCTTCGAAGTGAATCTCATCGGTGCGCAGCTCGGTCGGCTGGTGCGGCGCAGCAACCGGCGGCGGCTCAGGCGGAGGCACAGGAGCCTGGACCGGAGCAGGCGGCGGAGGCGGCGGCGGAACGACGACCGGAGCCGGCGGAGGCGGCGGCGGAGCCGAAATGTGGAGCGGCGAGAAAGTCAGGCCGACCAGGCCGGAGAGCCCGCAGTCGGAAAGCTCGGTGACTTTGCACTCGCTGCTGTCGTGGCTGAACTTCGCGGCGTTCCAGCGAGCACCGAGGTTGAGTGCCCAGCCGCTGGTTCCGAACCAGTGGCGAAGACCGGTCACGAGGAACACCGGCGATTTCGGCGTGAAATCGCCGCCGTTATAGAAGCGGCCATTCGCCTCGGTGATCCAGTTCGTGGTGCGCCACCAGCCGACCGGGTGGTTCCACCCGACGTCGATACCGGCAACGTTCGAATTCGAGACCTTCGCCCCGAGGTAGTTGCTGTTGCTGGCGCTGCGGTCGCCGACGATCGTGTAGGTGCCGGCGAGGGTGAACTGGCCGCTGGTCCAATGCAGACCGCCGCCGAAGTTCGCGCTGCCGGTGGTGAGACCGCTGTTCTTGTCGCCCGTCGGCAGATCGGCGAACAGCGAGAGGGCGAAGCGCGATGACGCCATCGGGTCGGTCAGACCGAACTTCGTCGCCAGGTGGACGTCGCCCAGGCCGCTGTCGCTGAACCGGCCACGATAGAGGTAGCCGTCGACGAAGCCGACGCGGTCGCCGCCGTTGTTCTTGATGCGGTCCCACGGCGCCATCACCGACACTTCCCAGCGGTCGGTCACGCCGTAGCCGAGCGACGCCGAAAGACGCGTCAGGCTGTAGCTCATGACGTCGCGCGACCGCGCACCGATGATCTGGAGCGAGTCGGGAGCTTCTGCCGCTTCGAGACGGTATCCCTGGTAATAAATGCCGAATGACATGTCGCCGCGGTGCAGCGTGTCGGCGGTGACCGTCTCAAACAGACCCGTTTGACCGCTGCTCGACGGCGCCACCAGATGCAGCTGGTCGTCGTGAGAGATGTCCATCGTCGTCGACGTGGTCATCGTCGTATCGGTCTGCGCGAACGTCACCGGGACTGCGAAACACAACAAAAGAATCGGGAATAAGAGTCGATGCCTGAGACGCAACAAATCACACCTCCTGAAGATCACACGGTCCATCAGCCGCAAAACTATAATGGCCGCGCATTACAAATCATGTGCCAGAACTGGTCGGCAAAGGTTTCCCTAAACACTTCTGGGCCAAAAGCTTACCATAGCTGAGCAAGGCATCTGGGGCACGCATCACACACGACAGGACAAAGACTTACCGCATGCGACTTCGTCTCGCTCTCACTCTCTCCGCCGCTGTAATCATTGCTGCGCCGGCGTTTCCTCAGACGCAACCACAACCTGTACCAACGCCACAGGTCGTTCCGGCCCCGCCAACCGAACCGGTGCCGACGACGGCACCTCCCCCTCCCGACCAGACGCCCGTTCCGGCGCCGCAGCCGGTCGTCGAGCCGCCGCCGCCGCCTCCGCCACCGCCGACGTTATCGCGCGCCGCGAGCGGCGCCTACGATCGCCGCGACTCTCTGCCGGCCGTCAACGTCTACCTCCCCGAGGGGCAGGCGAGCATCCGGCTGCGCAAGTTGATCAAGAACGTCCTCTTCGAGTCGCAGATTGACTACAAGTTCGTCAACGGCGACATCTCCACGTTCCTCCGTTACAAGTACTACGCGACGAAGTTCACCTACCGCCTCGCCATCTTCGACGCGATCAATTTTCCGAACCTCGGGAAGCACAATTCCGGAGACTTCGAACGCGTACGCGGAGGGCTGCTCCTCTTCGAGCTCCCCCGCGATTACAACAACCGCTACTACTGGCTCCTCCAGGATGACCGCCTCACATTCGCCGACATCGGGAACCCCGACAACCGGAAGAACAACATCTACACGAAGGTCGGCTACCAGTACGGGACGCAGTTCGACGAGCGGATGAACGGGATCGTCGGCGAGTCGCGGGGCCGCATCGTTCCGGTCCTCACCGCCTTCCGCGACCTCGGGCCGCAGAAGTTCGGCTTGGCCGCCGCGGTGACCGAGTCGGCGCGCGTCGGCACGGGCGATTACCGCTACACGAAGGTCGAGGCGGAAGCACTCAAGCGCTTCGATCCGACTTCCACGACGTTCTTCGTCTCACGCCTCCACGTCGGCTTCTTCCCGACGAAGAGCCTGGTCGAGCCGCCTCCCGCACCCCGCGATCTCGACGGCGACGGCGTCCCCGATCCCGTCCCGACCTACGCCCTCTACACCGTCCCGCGTTACGAGCTGTTCGCGTTGGGTGGCCGCGAGGCGCTCCGCTCGATCAAGGACAGCACCGACACAGAGGGGACGCACGAGGTTCAC
>DASXIH010000058.1:0-1735 GCA_036498125.1 Thermoanaerobaculia bacterium | reverse complement strand
CTCGGCGCTGCGTTGGCCTTCTGCGCCACCTCTTCGTCGCCGAGGCGGAGTTCTTCCTGGGGGTGGGCGAAGTAGTAGCCTTGGATCAGGTCGATGCCGAGGTCGCGGCAGGTCTCGTACTCTTCCTGCGTCTCGATCCCCTCGGCGATGGTCTTCGCGCTGATCTTGTGCGCGAGCTCGACGAGCATCTTCACGAGGTCCTGCTTGATCGGCTCCTGGGCGAGGGTCGAGACGAGGCCTTTGGTCACCTTCAGATAGTCGGGCGCGAGGGCGGCGATCGCTTCGAGCGACGCGTAGCCGGAGCCGGCGTCGTCGATCGCGACTTCGATCCCCTTCTCGCGGAACTCGTCGAGCAGGCGCCGGAAGACGGCGTAGTCCTCGATCGCGGCGCGTTCGGTCAGCTCGAGAACGAAGTTGCCGCGGTGCTCGGCGAAGAAGCTCGCCATCTCGTGGATGCGGAACTCCGACTCGCCGAACATCTCCGCCTCGAGGTTGAGGAGGAACTTGCGGTCGCCGAGGTTGAGGTTGCGGAGGCGGCGGAGCGCGCAGTCGAGTGCGATTGCTTCGAGCGCCCACGCGAGCTTCGTCTCGCGTGCAAAAGAGAAAAGCATGTCGGAGTTGCGGAACGACGAATGCGCCGGGCCGCGCGTCAGGATCTCGTAGCCGAAGACGCCGATGTCGCCGGCGCGGACGATCGGCTGGAAGAGGGTGGTCACTCTCTTCCGGCGGATGATGTCGCGCAGCTCGCGCGTGAGCTGTTTCTTCCGCTCTTGCTCCGCGTCGCGCACGACGTCGCCGGCGATCTGCATCCCGGCGTAGACCTGCCGCTCCAGCCGGATCTGGGGTTTGTAGTCGAGGCGCGTCGCACCGACGAAGAAGCCGATCTGCTCCGGATGCATGCTCGCGAAGCGCTCGCGCATGGAGTTCACGAGGCGCTCGCGGAGGTCGTTCGCCAAGGTGATGGAGACGTTCTCCGCGGAGAGGTCCTGGCCGCGCGTCTCGTGGAAGATGTAGAAGCTCGATCCGCCGATCCGCTGCGCCGCCACGGTGGGATTTTTGAACCTCGTCGACGCCTCGGCGACGATCAGCTCACCCGCACGCCGCAGAAACTCGTCGAAGAACGCCCAGCCGTACTCCGCTTCGATCGCTTCGTACTGTTCGATGTCGACGAAGACGAGCCCGATCTCCCCCTGCTCGATCAGCACTTCCTTGACGTGATCGAGGACCATCGGGACGGTCGGGAGGCCGGTGGCGCGGTCGAGCAGGAGGTTCTCGATCGCGGCTTTCGCGGTCGTCTGCTCTGCAGTGGTCACCGCGGGTTTGCTCCGCTCCAGCAGCCGCCGGATGCGGTTCACGACCTGATCCCGGTTGAACGGTTTGACGAGGTAGTCGTCGGCACCGACCTGGAGGCCGGTGAGCCGGTCTTTCACCTCGCCGCGACCGGTCACGAGGACGACGGCAATCTGCGACGTCCGCTGCACCGCCTTCAACGCCTGGCAGACTTCCCAGCCGCTGCGCTTCGGCATCATGACGTCGAGGAGGACGACGGCAGGCAGACGCGACTGGGCGATGGCGAGAGCTTCCTCGCCGTCTTTCGCGACCAGGAAGTCGCAGTCCAGCGGCCGAAGGTAAGTCTTCAGCAGGAGGACCACATCATCGCTGTCGTCCGCAATCAGTAGGACCGGCCGCTCGCCCATACGTCTGTGAGGCGGGATCATTGCTTAAACGGTGCCGG
>DASXIH010000057.1:0-2612 GCA_036498125.1 Thermoanaerobaculia bacterium | reverse complement strand
CTACGTAGGCGCGTCCCGCGCCGTAGCGAAGCGGACGTAGCGGTTCATCCTAGTAATGCGAGATCACCTCGCCCCGCCCGGCCAACGCCCCGAGCAGAGCGGACAGCGCAGCGGCCGTCGTCAGGGGCCAGTCAAGGTCATCAAGCCAGGTGGCGAACGATGACGCGCCTGCCGTGGTCACGCAAAACGCCAGCAAGAATACGAGCAGGAGAAGGACTTCTGTGGTGAGTTGACGCGCGGGGGGCGATTCAACGAAGGGAGAAGTCGCACTCGACGGAGCGTCCATCGCTCTCGCCTCAGAACCTCGGCGACATCGTTTCGGCAGGAGTAATGGTGTAATTTCCGTGAGCGTCGGAGCGATCTACATGGATGAGCTTCTGCTGCTCGAGCGTGTCAAGTATCGGCAGCAGCGAACTGATGTTCGTCCCGAGAGTATCTACCATCGTGAAGACGTCGATCTTTTTCTTGTGAATCGTCAGGCTCAGGATGATCTCGGTGAGTGCCTTGAGGTCCGGGGCGGTCGCAGACGACGATGGAGGGTCGCTCAATTCGCCGGATCGGAGTTTGATGAGGTAGTCGACATTCGCGGCCAATCGGGCCATTTTCTCGTTCTCCCGAGGGCTCAGCCCTCTTCGATGAGGATAGTTTAAGTCGGCGAGGGAGTTCCTGCCAGCGAACCCGTTCAAGTGCATCATTTCGGTCGTCGCCGAGATGATCAGCAAACGTTCCCCGGCGCGAGCGTTGACTACGTCTCGTTCGCGCGCGCTGATGACAGAACCGGTGTCGAGTGCAATTCGCGCCAGCAGGCACGCAACTCATTTCAGGTGCGAGTTCCATTCGCGCGGTATCTCGTACAACCGGTGCGTCCTCTTCTCCAACTCGTATCAGATTTCGCTTCATTCACCTCATCCATGGATGGCGCGGGTTGCGCGACTTCCGGTGGTACGCATCAGAAATTCAGACACGAGTTGGACGAGAACAGAGAACGATGGAATGGGAGGCGGTGCGGATTGGGCGAGATTAGTTCCGCGAGTCATCCAGGGCTGATACGAGTTGCCTGCGAGTAGCTGTCGTTTGAGCGAAATCAGATATGCGTGCCATCCATGGATGAGATGCGTAGGGCGGCGCGAAATGTGCGTGAGGGTCGCGCTGATGAAATCGTTCATCCTTTCCCTCTTTCTCGCTGCCACTGCTGTTCATGCCGAGGCCGCGCTTCCGCGGCCGGACCACGTCGTGATCGTCATCGAGGAGAACAAGGGCTTCTCGGACGTGATCGGCTCGAAGGACGCGCCGTACTTGAACGCGCTCGCGAGGCGCGGCGCGGTGCTGACGAACTTCACGGCGGCGCATCACCCTAGCCAGCCGAACTACGTCGACTTCTTCGCAGGAACGCCCCTCGGCGTCTGCGACGACAGCTGCATCCAGACACCGTTCACCGCCCCGAACCTCGGCGCGGCGCTACTTGCGGCGCCGGGCGGTTCGTTCGCCGGCTTCGCCGAGGACTTGCCGAAAAAACCGGTGTGCGATCTGAACGGGTTTGCGAAGCGTCACTGCCCCTGGATGGACTTTTCGAACGTCCCGGCATCGGCGACGAGCGATCTCGCGAAGTTCCCGAAGGACTTTCGCAAGCTGCCGACGGTGAGCTTCGTCATTCCGAACGTCGCCCATGACATGCATGACGGCAAGGTGATCGCGACCGAGGTGAGGACGGGCGATCGGTGGCTGCAAACAAAGCTCGGCGCGTACGCGAGGTGGGCGCAGGGGCACAACAGTCTTCTGATCGTCACGTGGGACGAAGACAGCGACGAGAGCTACAGGATCAAGTGTCCGGCGACGATCACTACCGTTCCGCCGGCGAATCACATTCCGACGATCATCGCCGGCCAGCCCGTGAAGCGCGGCAGCCGCTCGGCGACCGCCTATTCGCATCACGACCTGCTGCGGACGATCCTCGACATGTATGGCATCGCGCCGTTCGCCGGAGCGGAGGATGCGAAGGACATCGACGACGTCTGGCGCTGATCACCCGCGCCACTTCCACGGCTGCGACGGATCGGCGACCGGCTGGAATGCGTCCGGGAAGTGCTCGATGACGAAGCGCCTGCCCGTCCAGAAGAGCGAGAGGATGTCGTAGCGGATCATGAAGTCAGGGAACTGCACGAGGTAGCGGTCCGCGAGGTGGATGAGCTGCTCTCGTTTGGCGCGGTCGACCGACTCGTGGCCTGCGCCGGCGGCGAGGCTCTGGCGCGTTTTCACTTCGCAGATGACGAGCGTTTTGCCGCGGCGGACGACGAGGTCGATCTCGCCGCTCCTGGAGCGGACGTTGCGGTCGACGACGCGATAGCCGCGGAGCCGGTAGAACCACGCAGCGCGCTGCTCGCCGCGCCGGCCGAGCTCCCGCGGGTCGACGCGTTTCTTATCGTCGATGGAAGTGCCTCTCGATATCGATGTGCTTGATGTCGACGAGGATCGGCCGGCCGTGCGGGCAGGCGAACGGATTCGACGACCCGAGCAGCTCCGTGACGACGCGCGCCATCTCGTCGCCGGTGAGGGGTCGGTGCACCTTGATTGCCGCCTGGCTGGCGAGGGAGGCGCAGACTTTCTCGCGGACG
>DASXIH010000056.1:0-16452 GCA_036498125.1 Thermoanaerobaculia bacterium | reverse complement strand
CCGTTGAGTGTCCCTGGTTTGAACTTCCAACGTTTGACCGCTTCGAGGGCTGCGTCGGCGAGGCCCATCGGGAGCGGCTTCAGGATACGCGCGTCGGTGACGTTGCCGTTGCGGTCGATGACCGCTTCGATCACGACGATCCCTTCGATCCGCGCCTTCCGCGCGATCTCGGTGTACTGCGGGTCGACGCGCGAGATCGTGGTGGGCGCCTGGACGTCGCCGCCGACTCGCATCGGCTGGTCGCCCGTTCCGCCGACCTGACCGCCAAGTTGTCCGCCGAGCTGACCGCCGATCACGCCGCCAACGACGCCGCCGACGACACCTCCGACTACGCCGCCCTTCACACCGCCCACGACGCCGCCTTCCTGGCCGCCGCTCGTGTCGGTGTTGTTGTCCTGCTGCGTGACTTGGGGGACCTCTCTGGGAATCTCGTGCGGCTGGTGGAACGTCGGCACGACCTTCGGCGTCTCGATCTTGGTCACCTTCGGGGTCGAGACGTGCGAGGAGCTCGCGGCGGGCGGCGGGGGTGGGGGCGGCGGCGGGGGAGCGCTGGCGAAAAAGGCGCGGATCGGCTTTTCGACGACCTCAGGCTTTTGGTGGACGTAGAGGCCGGCCGCGATGATGGCGCCGATGAGCGCGACATGGACGACGGCGGAGACGAGCGCGGTCACCCACGTTCCCTTGTGCTTGTCTCTCCCGCCGGATTCGATCAGGACGTCGTCGAACATGGCGCTCCTTTTTCGCTAACGGACAGAACAACTGCGGAGTCGATGCCAACCGTTTAGACACCGGGTCGCAGGAACGGGAAACCGTGTTTGGGTTTGGAGAGCATATCGCGAGTGGCGAATCGCGGCCCATCGGGTAGGGAAACGATGCGTTCCGGACCCTCCTGATCCGAGGGGGGCGGAGCCCATGACGGATGTTCTCGACACCACCACGCGCTACGACCGCGTGGTCGCGATTCTCGACCAGGCAGCGGGGAACAGCGACTCCGACTACGGCGGGATCGGTCCGTTCTGGCGCCTGCCGCTGTCGAAGTTCCTCGAGGTGCGGGTGCACGGGATCCGGATGATCGCGCCCGAGGAGAAGAAGGACGAGGCGGCGTGTCCGTGCTGTGTCACGAGCCGGGCCGACCAGTCGGGACTCATCCGCGGACTCCGCGGCGACACGCCGTTCGACGGGACGCAGTTTCCGCCGTTGCCGTGGGGCGGCAGCCGCGTCTCGAACGACGACATCGCGTTCATCTCCGACTGGATCGACGACGGCTGTCCCGCGGCGGACGTCGAGACCTCGTATGAAGCTCCGGCGGTGACGATGTCGACCGACGTCGCGCCGATCCCCTTCGAAGTCTTCGAAGGGGCGCCGAACGAGTATCGCTATCAGTACGGCGAGGCGAAGCAGCGGATGAATCTCGACTGCCTCTCGCCGGGGCAGCTGGAGCGGTTCCGCAACGCGTTCCGCGAGCTGTACCGCCTGAACAAGTGGCCGGAGGACCGCCGCAGCTTCAACAACAACGCGCTCATCCACCAGAACCACTGCCAGCATGGGTGGGAGCGCTTCCTCCCGTGGCACCGCATCTATCTATACGAGTTCGAGCAGATGCTGCAGGACTTCGACCGCGACGTGACGATCCCGTACTGGGATTGGACGATGCCGCAGTACGTGCCGGAGCAGCCAGACAAAGGCGAGATCATCCCGAAGGCGTACAAGGCGTTTCTCACCTCCGACTCGATCGCCTTTCTGAAAGAGGCGACGCCCGCGCTGCCGGACGCCGAGGCGCAGACGCTGACGGAGGACATGGTCGACAAGGGCCTCGTGTACACCTCGCCGTCGACGTTCTTCGCCGCGGTCAAAGAGATGATCGGCGAGGAGTTCACGACCGGCGCGTACCGCGAGCGATTCATCGACGCACTGCTCGCCGGGAACTCGCTCTGGTACCCGCTGCGGTATCCGGCGGAGTACGCGGGAGGGGGGACGATCAATCAGGTCGTCCACTACCACTACCCGACCAAGCGCGACATGGAGCAGATCCTCTCGCTCCGGACGTTCCGCGACTTCGGCGGCGGGAGCCTCTACAACGACTCGTTCGGCTTCCTCGACCAGAACCCGCACAACACGATGCATCTCTGGACGGGCGGGATGAATCCGAACTACAACCCGAACGCCGCCAACGCCCAGCTCGCCGCCGCCGGCCAGAGCAACCGCAATCGGGGCGTGCAGGTGCAGGGGCGCCGCTTCCACTCGCGCGAGGACATGTACTCGCAGCCGCAGTACGGCGACATGTTCAGCAACCTCACCGCGTCGTTCGACCCGGTCTTCTGGCCGATTCACGTCAACATCGATCGCCTCTGGCACGAGTGGCAGGAGATGAATCCGCAGGGACTCCCGGCCGATCTCGACTCGGTGCTGACGCCGTGGAGCTACACGATCCGCGACACGATCGACATGTCGCGCTTCGGCTACGAGTACGTGAAGTGCGCCTTCATCGTGCCGGTCGGTCTGAGCGCGCCGGTGGGCCGCTTCGTGTCGAAGCCGATCGCGATTCCGGAGCCGGCCCGGCGCTCGTTCCGGCAGGCGGAGGTGCGGCTGCACCGCGTTCCGCAGCTGCCGCGCTCCTGCTTCATCCGCGTCTTCCTCAACCTGCCGGACGCGAACGCGTCGACGCCGATCGACCATCCGTACTACGCCGGCTATCTCGCGGTCTTCGGTCACGGGCCGTGTATCGGCGGGCCGGGACACTGCGAGCTGCCGCCGGCGCGCTCGCGCCAGTACGACATGCGGCCGCGCAACCACAACACGCCGCGCAATCACCGGGTGAACGTCACGGAGACGGCGCGGAAGCTGTTCGACCAGGGGGCGACGTCGCTGCAGATCACGCTCGTGGTCATCGGCGCCGACTACCGGGAAGACAGCGAGCTGCTGCGCGTCGATGGTGTGTCGCTCGACTTCTTTGATTGAGACCGGAGAGACAAGAAGATGCCTCCCATCTATCGCATTCATCCCGGAATCGGAATCGCCCGCCTCGGCAACAGCCCCGACTCGTTCTATCTCGCGCCGGAACAGCCGGCGGAGACGCCGACCGAGTGCGACCTGCGCGGCAATCCGCTCCTGTCGGCCGACGGCCTGACCGAGGTGCACGTCGTCGACTACAAGGACCGCGACGGCCGCATCCGCCGGCAAGCGGCGCGGTTTTCAGTGTGGGTCTATGACGACGACAGCCCGGAAGGGCGTCCGCTGAAGCTCGGCGATCCGATCGAAGGCGGCGGCAACGCGGGAACGCTCGTCGACATCCAGTGGCGCGTCTGGCTCGCGAACAAGAAGGCGAACTGGTATCAGTTTCAACAGCTCGACGGCGAACATGGCTATTCGAGCAGCCACCCGCGCCGCAACCCGCAGGTCGTCGGCGCGACCGCGCGCCAGCGGCTGATCATCGATCCCGGGCCGCGCAACGTCGACGGCACGTCGAACCGGCGCGCGAGCTTCAATCGCGACGGCGGCGTGAATTACCCGTCGACGTTCCCTCCGACCCCGCTCGTGCCGGAGTCGATCGACACGCTCGGCGATCTGATGACCGACGACAGCGCGCGCCTGCTCGTCCTCGGCGGCCACGGAAAGTCGGGCTCGTATCTGTTCGACGAGTTCGGCCAGCCGCGTATCACGAATTACGCGAACAACGACGGCTGGTTCGACGACACCTCGGACGGCCCCGTCATGGCGCGCCTCGTCATGTACGCCACGAACGTAGGACGCCAGCGTTTCGTCGACGTCGAGTACCCGGCGTGGGTGATCTGCTGCTATCCGCGCTACGTCCCCGAAATCCTCGACGTGGTCACGATGGAAGACGTCATCGAGGACCTGGCGGTGACGCAGTTCGCGGAGCGGACGGACATCTACGGCTCGGCCGGCACGTTCGACGCTCCGCAGCAGATCCCGCCGACCGACGAAGGGGCGCTCGCGCATTGGCGCGCGGGACGTCTGCGCTGGAACCCGAATTACAAGCCGTGGTTCTACCGCGACGTCTGGCCGATTCTCTTCCGCCCCGATCAGTACAGCTATCTCTGCTCGATCCTCGGCCTCTCGAATTACCCGCACAATTACTCGACCCGCGGAACGTTCGATCCGTACAAGCTCTCGATTCCGCCGGAGGTCTACTGGGCGGGCGTGCACGCGTGCGAGGCGCGTTGCCTGCGGCGCCACCAGTCGGGCGAGATGTTCGCGGAGACGCTCGCGCCGACGTATGTCGTGCTCGAGAAGGCGATCGCGCGGGAGCTGCGCGGGCACGGGCGCTCGCTCGACGACGGGAAGGTTCTCAGCGACGCGATGTCGAACGACATCACCGGCGCGCTCGCGTCGTTCGCGAATGCGATGATGGGCGACGATCCGGGGACCGACTACGACGCCTACCTGGCGCGCTGGCGGGCCGCGTCGGAAACGCCGGAGTACGCCGAGACGAAGGCGAAGCTCGAGAACGACGTGATGGCGGTCGTCGACCGCGTCGCGATGGGGCTCAGCGAGGAGCTGCGGTTCAATCTCCGCCGGCTGACGACGGAACATCTGCGGAAGTACTCGAACGGCACGCTGCTCGACGAGTGCCGCGCGACGTGCATCGCATCGAACACCGACGATCCGTATCGCGCCGACCGCTACTTCCTCTTCAACCTCCTCCGGAAGCCGGGCGAGGAGAACGACTTCTTCCTCCCCGGAAAGCCGAGCACGCGCGTGCACAACCTGCCGCTCATGCCGCTGCTCTGCGGCGACAACCCGATCACGAACAACCTCGTCTCGAAGTTCCTGCGGCTGACCGAGGTCCAGTTCTACATCCTGCGGCAATGGGCGATGGGGATGTTCTACAACGAGGAGCTGGAGGGTTGGCCCTACCGCAATCCGTGGTGGCCGTACACCGACGCCCCTCCGAAGACGGCGCGGGAGCTCGACCGCGGCGTGCTCGCGAGCATCCTCGGCGGCGCGTTCTGTCCCGGCGGTGAGGTCGGTTGGATCATGCGGAATCCGGCCGTCTGGCGCGTGCCGTACCGGATCAAGGCGGATCCCGCCTTCTACAACTTCGGCCAGACGGCGGCGATGGCGAGCAGTTGGAGCGGCAGCATCCCGGAGGTCGACTACTCGACCTACTCGACGAGCGATCTCAGTCAGGACAGCGATTTCGCGACCGGGCTGCAGCCGGGCGACCTGACGAAGTACATGTCGATCCCCTGGCAGAGCGACTACAACGAGTGCTCCACGCAGACGATCGACGTCACGTACGAGGGCTTCAACAAGATCTATCCCGACAGCGAAGACGACACGGTCATGAAGCGCGAGCAGCGTGTGTGGGAGACGCTCTGGTGGCCGGCACACCGTCCGATGCAGACGAATGAGGTCCTGGAGAATGGCAGCACGAGCTGGCTCGACTGGACGCCCGGCGTGCCGCAGACGCTCGCGGGCGATCTGAAGATGGTCACGGAGTGGTGGCGGCTGCCATTCGTGATCCGCAATCCGCAATACGACTTCACGAAGACCGCTCCGACGACGGTTCCCCCTCCCAGCCCCCCGCCGTACATCAGCATCAGACGGACGAGAAGAAAGTGAGGACGCGCGATGGTGAATGAGAATCCTTTCATCGGCTCCTGGACGTACCGCAGTCTCCTGAACGATCCCGACGTGAACACCGACTTCAACAAGCTCGAGTTCGGACGCGGCACGCTGACGATCACCGCCGAGTCGGCGGCGACGCTCGGCGGGACGATCGGCGGGCCTGGCTGGTCGCTGAACCTGCACGGCTCGTTCGGCTTTGGCTCGCCGATGCAGGTGCGCTTTCAGGGGAAAGGGCTGATCAGCGGCGAAGAGTGGATCTACGACTACATCGGCTGGCTCGTTCCGACGTGGCCGAACAGCAATGAGACGCTGGAGCGCGCCGCGATCGTCGGCTCGATCGTCAGGACGATTCCGCATTCCGGCGGCGAGCCGGGGACGGTGAATCCGGCGGGCGTGGTGGCGTCGTGGTACGCCGTGCGCGTCGATTGATGGCGGACGTCGTCATCATCGGAGCCGGTCCGGCGGGGAGCGCGTGCGCGCTGACGTTGCGCGCGCATGCGCCGTCGTTGTCGGTTGCGCTCTACGAGGCATCGCGCTTCGAGACACCGCGGCTCGGCGAGACGCTCCCTCCCGCCGCGCGCACGCTGCTCGATCAGCTCGGCGTCTTCGACGCGTTCCGCGCCGCCGGTCATCGCGAGGTGTACGGCACGGCGTCGTCGTGGGGGAGCGCACGTCCGATCGACAACGACTTCGTCTTCTTCGCGCACGGACCGGGATGGCACCTCGACCGCGCCGCCTTCGACCGCATGCTCGCCGAGGAAGCGGAGAAGCGGGGAGTGACGCTGGTGACCGGAACGCCCGTCTCTCTTCCGGAGAACGCCCGTTTCGTCGTCGATGCAACGGGGAGTGCCTCGATCGCGACGCGCACATTCGGCGCGCGATTCGTCACGATCGACCACCTCGTCAGCTTCGTCCGCTTCTACGAATCGGCAGGCGAGAGCGATCCTCGTACGATGGTGGAAGCATTCTCGGATGGCTGGTGGTACACCGCCGCGCTTCCGAACGGCGGTCGCGTGATCGCGTGTATGACCGATGCCGACATCGCCCGGCGTATGTCGCTCAGCGACGAGGCGTCGTGGCAGGCGGCGCTCGACGCGATGCCGCTCATCGCCGCGATGGCGCGAAAGGCCACCGGAGCCGGTGGCATCGTCGCGCGCTCGACCGAGTCGCGCCGCCTCGAGCCGCCGTGCGGCGAGGGCTGGCTCGCAGCCGGTGATGCCGCCTCCCGCTTCGATCCGCTCTCGTCGCAAGGCATCACGAAGGCGCTCCGGAGCGGCATCTTCGCCGCCTACGCCATCGGCGACCTCCTGACCGATCACACCGACCGCGGCCTGCGCGGCTACGAACGCTTCATCCGCGCCGAGTTCGAGGCGTACCGCGTTTCGCGCGCCGCCCACTACGCCGATGAGCAGCGCTGGCCCGACCGCGAGTTCTGGATGCGGCGAGGGGGAGCCATGGAAACGCGTTTGCCAACGTAGGACGGGCTTCAGCCCGTCGGGGCGGGCTGAAGCCCGCCCTACGTGTCTACGGCTTCGACAACGGGGTGACCGGGTTCGCGAGCGTCTCAAACTGCCAACGGTAGTCCTCCCATTTGTCGGTGGCGGTGGCGGCGGCCATGTTCCATAGCGCCAGCGGAGCGTAGTGCTCTTCGACGCCGTGCGGCGGCAGCGGGTCGGGCTTGTCGGGGCCGCCGGGCCAGATGACGTTGCCGAGGGCGATGCGGGCGGGGATGAGCCAGTAGTCGCCGGGGCGGTAGGCGTCGATCGGCGGGTTCAGCTTGTCGTAGACGGTCGGCGGCGCGGCGCTGGAGAAGTGCACTTTGACGCCGCTTTCGCCGAGGTCGGGGTCCGTCTTCTCGACGATCTTCCTGGCGTCTTCGGCCCAGCGGCGCAGGATCGGGTTGAGCTTCTTGTCGCTTCCGGCATTGTTCGCCGGTTCGGCGCTGAGCGTGACCGTCATCCGATGGCGGTCGACGTCGATGACTTTCAACAGTGGATTTACCTGGCGCGTCAGCGTGACCTTGTCGTCGACGACCTCCACCCAGTCGTTCTTGCGGATTGCGGTGCGCTCGTCGCGTCCGAGGGACTCGAGGTAGACCTGCTTTCCCTTGATCTCGCGGACCGGGTAGACGATCGCGCCGTTGTCTTCGGACCATTTGAACGTCGCCTGATCGGGCGTGCCGCCGCGATGAACCTCGACACGGAAAAGGCGATTCTCTGATCCGCGGTAGCGCGCCTCGGGAGAGATGGCGCATGCCTCCATTTTCTGGTTCTCTTTCGCGGAGGCTTGCAGGCGGGCGCGGCTGCGGAAGCGAAGGTTGAGCGCGAGGTATACCGGGTCGAGTTTCATCGCGCCGGCAGGGCGCTGTTCTCCCGGCATCGGGAGGTCCAGGATTTTGCGGAGCTGTTGCGCCGCGTCGAAGATGTCTTTCGATGGAGCGATGCGGATCTGCCAGACGACGACCGCGCGGCTCGCGGTGTCGGGTCCGTTGAGGGCGACTTCACGAATCGCATCGTTTTCCGAGGACGAGATGTGGCGCTCCCAGACCGCGAGGTAGACGAGCTGCGATTCTTTCGCGTTCCGCAGGTCGGGCGTCAGGTACGAGTCGGCGTGCTCGCTGATCAACGGTCCGCTGGGGAGTTTGCCGTTCTTGATCTGCTCCGGGTCGGCCATGATCTCCCAGAAGCCGGCGTCGGGCATGTTCACGCAGCGGATGCCGTCGACGTAGTACTCGCCCCACTGGATCCGCAACTTGTCGGCCGGGTTCTTTAAATCGTCCGGAGCGATGCGGAACGCGTCGTCGGCGCCCCCGTGATAGCCGATCACGTCCTGCGCGAGCCCGCGCAGGAAGCGCAGCGTCGACTCGGTCTGCTCGTTCGCATCGGAGTCGAGCTGCACGCGTCCCATCTGGTAGAGGACGCGCGTGACGCGGTCGCGGTAAGTGAGTGGGTTCAGCGAGAAGTCGCCATGCATGGTGGTTTCTCCTAATCGGCGAAGATGATTCCGGTCTCCATGCCGGATGGAGTCGCTTGTGTGAGGCGCATGCGGACGTTGGCGATGCGCTGTGGCAGGAACAGGTCGTGGAAGGCGCCCATCTCCGACTCGTCGTCGGCGCCTTGCGTGATCTCGACGGCGCAGTCGAACGCGAGCTGCGCGTAGTCGGGAGCGCCGAATCGCACGCTGCCGAATACGGGCTCGACGCGCCGCCGCTGGTCGGGATCCGTTCCGACGAGGTCGGGCTGGCAGTGGTAGCGCTTCGGCGTCCGCGATTTCGGGTGGACCCAGCAGAAGCGGATGCAGCCGATCTGCCGGCGGACGACCTGGACGACGCCCATGAAGATCGAGTTCTCCGCGAGCTCGATGGCGTGCGTCTGGACGGAGCCGAAGAAGGTGCAGCGGGCGATCCGCATCGTCGCCCAGGCGTACGAGGAGCCCGGCCCGACGACGCCTTTCCGCTCGAACGACGTCGAGTCGATGATCGAGTCGGTGAGCGTCAACGGGAGCGGCTCCGACTCGGTCGTCTCGTCCATCACAGAGATTCGTCCGACGATGCTGCGGTCGATGGTGACGCCGCCGCGGAGGAAGCGGAGGTCGAGGCTCGTCTCGTCCGGTGCCTTCGGATCGCAGTTGGGATGAATGCCCCAGCCGGGGACGAGCGTGGAGCGGCGGATGACGAGCCGCGCGTTGACCGGCTTTTCGCCCTTCTCGCCGCGGACTTCGAGCGGCCGCCCGACGATCAGCAGGCCGTCGAGCGTGAAGCGCGAGCGGTCCTCGAGGACGACGCTCAGCGGGTCTTCGTGCGACGGCGCGTAGTCGAGGAGGTGGATGACCGGGCGGCAGCGATTCGCGGCGCGGAGCTGCAGCGTGTGCTCCGCCGGCACCTGGATCTCGATTTTTTCGGTGTAGAAACCGCTGTCGGTGATCTCGATGACGGCGTCCTTCACCTTCTCTACGTCGGCCTGCCACGCCTGGAGCGCAGAGGCGATGTCGGAATGGTCTTCTCCTTCGCCGACGTAGTAGGACTGCACTTTCGGCGGCTCATAGAGCGGCCGCGGCGACTCGTGCGCTCCGACCTCGCCGCTGAAGCCGTAGTAGTACGAGATCCACATCGCCTCCGGCTCGTCGGCGACGGCGATGCGGCCGAGCTGCGGATCGACGACGACCTTCCCGGCCGGCGGCGTGTACTCCCAGTCGGTGAGGTCGGCCGAGACGATGTCGCTCGCCGGAACGAGGGTCTTCTTCCCCTCCGGCTGCTGGATCCAGATCGCGAAGCTCTTTCCTTCGCCGTAGTACTCCTCGACGTGCTCCTCGAGGGCGCGCCGGCGGATCGGCGTCGGGACGTTGATCTCGCCGGCGACCGTGGCGATGTCCGGCTCGCGCTCCGCCTTCGTGAAGAGCGGCGCGTCGTTGCCGAGGGCGCTGAACGTGAAGAAGAAATAGCCGCTGCCGCGGACCAGGTAGGCGGGGGAGTTCGTGACCGGGAACGACCGGAGGCGCCACAGCCACGCGCCGACGGTCGGGATGTTGTGGCGTCCGTCGGGGCGCGGAGGATTGATGCTGCGGAGGTCGGCGGTGTGTCCGAGCGTGTCGAACGGACCTTCGAGTAGGTCGAGCGACTCGACGTCGCGAAGGTTCACGAAGCCGCCGCGGTGGTTCACGTGGTTGAGCCACTGCGTGCGCCCGAGGAGCCTGTAGTACTCGACGGCGCGCGCGGAGAAACCGCCGACGTCGGCCGCGAGCTCTTCGAGCAGCGCCAGTGTGCCGCGGCGGCGAAGGTCGCGCAGGTAGTTCGCCACGCCGCGCCGCGGGGCGAGCGCGCGCGTGCGGAGGCGGGACTGCAGTTCGATGCCGCCGCTCGGCGGGAGTCCGTATCCGACCAGTTCGCCGATGTACGGAACGACCCAGTCGTCGCACGTCTCGATGAACCAGTTCTCGTACAGGTGCGCGACGTCGTCTTCGATGAGATTGACCTGCTCGGCGATGACGCGCAGCAGATCGCGGAGCAGGTGTCCCTGCTCCTCGTCGCGCTGCCGGTAGACCACCGGCAACAGCTCGAACAGCCGGTCGGTGCGATCACTTGGCATCTTTGATCTCCGTCAGCACGAAGAGGTCGGCCATCTCGGGCGGGAGGTACGCGATCTGCGCCGCCACGAAGTCGCGTTCGTTTTTCGAGAAGGTGGCGAAGTCCGGGATGACCGGCTTCGCTCCCTTGAGCTTCGGCGCTGAGAACTCCGTCCCGCTCTTGGTGACGATGTCGCCGATCGAGATGCCGCCGAACGTGTCGAGATCGACGTACGCGACCCCTTCGACGCCCTGGATCGCCGCGATCGCCTCGGCGGGGAACGCGACCTGCGCGAAATCGCGGCGGTCGTACGAGAAGAGGTCGAGCAGCGCCGCGCGGACTTTCGGCGCGACCTTCTCCCACAGGTAGTCGGGGTCGACGCGGACGTTCGCGCTGCCTGCGATCACCAGCGTCTCGCGTTGCTGCAGGCGGTACGGCTGGTACGGATCGCCGAATTTGCCGAGGGCGTCGACGAGGGTGTTGTAGAGATCGGAGCTCTCGTCGACGTCCATTCCGCCGGTGCCGCCGATCGTGAGGTGGACGACCTGCCGCCTGCCGTCGCTCAGCATCGTCGCGGTGGCCTTGCTGATGCCGGCGAAAGTGCGCGCGAAGTCGGCGAAGTCTTGGACGGAGATGACGCGCCCGAGGGCGCGCAGCGAGACGGGGATGTTCGTGCGCGCGTCGTCGCGCGACTCCGGATCGGCGCCGCCGCTCGCCGCGATCGGGTTGACGACGTCCTTGACGCCGAGTGGGCGCGAGATGGCGGTGGCGATCTGGCCGCCGCGGACGTTCCCGCTGCCACCAGTGCCGCGCCGGTAGGTGGCGCGAACGTTGTCCGGTCCGGTCATCACGCGCGAGCCTTCGCGGCCGTCGCCGAAGGTGACGAAGACGCTGCCGTCGTCCGCGATCTTCGTCACGAAGATGCGGTCGGCCGGCGATGCGCCGAGGAGCGTGTCCTGCTCGTGCCAGAGGACGTCGTTCACTCGTACGGCGAGCGTCGAGGTGACGCCCTCCTGCGTCGCCGCGGCGACGTAGGTGAGCGGCTTCTGGTGGAGCATGAACGTCTGCAGCGGCTTCGAGGCGTCGCCGGCGCCGAGGATCTCGTTGACCGTCTCGCCGTGCGTCGCCTTCACGACGTTGCCGTAGATGGTTACCGTGGCGCGTTTGTAGCGGTACTTGATCCCCTCGGGCGCGAGGACGAGCGTCGAGTACGCCGAGCCGTTGGCGATCGCCGGCTCCAGCTCGACGTCGGCGATCATCGCGAGCTCGTTCGCGATGACGCCTGTGGTGCCGGGCGTGTCGCTCCGCTCGCCGCTGACGATCACCCAGCGGCCGGGCTTCAGTCCTTCGATGACGGAGTCGAGCTCGATGCGCGTGGCGCTTTCGCCGACGGTCGCCGTGATCGGGATCTGCGCCAGCGTCAGTTGTTCGCTGTCGGTAAGGATGGCGGTTCGGCGGATGATCGCGAGGTTGTCCGACAGATCCGCGGCCGCCTTCGAGAGCGTCGCCCAATCGTTTTCGAGCGTCAGCTTCGTTGTCTTCGCGCTGATGGTGTATGCCGTTCGCGGGCCGTTTTCGACGTTCTTCGCGGTATCGACGAGAGTGCCTCCCGGCCGCCTGATGACGACGTACGTTCCACGCGTCAGCGAGTCAATGGCTGTATCGAGGTAGACGACGTTGTCCGACTCGTCCACGTCCGTGAGGATTGGCAGGTGCGCTCCGGCGTCTCCGGTCGGCCGTCCTTCGAAGATCGCGGTCGGGGCGTTGTAGCCGAAGACCGCCGCCTTTTTGTGCAGCACGTGAACGCTGTCGACGAAGACGTCCGCGTCTTTCCCGAGACGGCGATAGGCGGTCATCGCATTGCCGATGCTGAAGTAGAGCGCCTCGCTGACGCGCGGCAGGAAGGTCTGTACGAGACGAGGCAACGAGTCGGACGACTGGCGGAAGTCGAGCTGCCGCGCCAGCGTGAACTCGTTTCGAGGGGCGACGCCGGGAGCCTGGGCGAGCCGTCTGACGAGGGTGTTGACGTTGACGGGGTGGACTTCGACGGGAGGGGCGACGAACGGTTCTTCGCGGGCATTGAGGTCCGCCAGAAGCTCAGTTTCATCCTTCACTCCCTCGAACTTCCGGTTGAAGTCCTGCAGGTCTTCGTACGTTGCGCCGAGGAGAATCTGCTGAACGAGATCCGTAAGAACGTTGATCCGATGGCCTTGGGGGTCTTGCTCGGAGTTCACCGTGACGGTGATGATGTCGGCGGCTTTTGAGGCTTTCTTCGAAACCTTCTTCATCGCGGGTGAAGGTACTGGCGCTGGGGCAGGCGCAGGAGCGGGCGGAGGTGTCAACTTCGCCTCCCACTTGACCAGCTCCGCATGCGCGTGCGCGTAGAGATCGGTGTAGTACTTCCGGACCGGCTCGAGAACGACCTCGGTGCGGTCGTTCGTGCTGTCGGGTTTGACCTTCGCGGCGCGCCGGATCGCGTAGATGGTTCCGTGCCGTCGTTTGAAGACGAACAGCAACGAGTCGCCCGGATTGATGAGGACTGCCGTCCCTTTGATCCACACCGATTCGATCGTGAGCACGTTGCTCAGCGTGATGACCTGCGCCTTCGAGAGGCGCGGCTTCAGCGCGCTCCAGGCGCCGCGCGCTTCGACGTCGTCGGACGTCTCGAACATCTGCGGCTGTTCGTCGGCGCCGGGGATGCTCTGCGACTTCGAGCCGGCGGGGATGACGGTCGTCTTCGTCTTCTCGTCGATCGTGTAGGCGAGGTAGACGCTCGCGGAGACGCCTGGCTTCAGCTTGTAGCCGACCAGGCGTCCGAGCTCGAGGATCGATCGCCGTTCCGTCGCGGTGCGGAGGTAGCCCTCGTTCGCGATCCGTTCCTGATAGAAGGTGAGGACGTCGCCGACGGTCGCCCACGCATCGAGCAGCGCGATCGCCGGATCGTCCGCCTCGCGGGTGGTGAGACCGTGGAGCGAGTAGCCGGCAGCCGGACCGGTGACCGGGATCGTGAGGCGGCGGATCATCGCGTCGAGGAACGATCCGTACGTGCCGACGCGGTAGTCGAGTGCGGAGAGGCCGGGGCGGTTGACGACGTCGACGTGCTCGCCCGCGCCGGCGAGGCACGCACAGCAGCCGCAGGAGCGCGGGCCGCTCATCGACCACCTCCGACGTTCGTGAACTTCAGCAGCCCGTTCTCCGGCTGCACCGGGTCGTTGTCGAGACGCGCGATCTGGTTCGGGAGCAGCGTCAGGATGCCGCTCGCGAGCACCTGAGGCTCCGACGGACCTCCGAGCGGCTCGAGACGTTTCACCGTGACGTCGGCGACGCCGTCGATCGCCATCACGGCGGCGACGATGCGGCTGACGTAGACCGCTTCTCCGAACGTCGTGTTGTCCGGCTGGAAGAACGCCTCGATCGCCTGCTCCACGGCGGCGCGCACATGCGCCTTCAGGTAGTCGGGCTTGACGCAGAGATCGAGGTCGAGCGCCAGCGGCACCGATTCGGCGCCCGCGACCGAGAGGTCGTGGCCCATCCGCCGGAAGCGCGCCAGCGTCGCCACGATCTGCTTGCGCAGCGCCGGCGCGAGCGTCGAGCTGCCGAACGGATCGACCGCGACGTCGGCTTCGTACCAGCTCCCGCTCCAGACGAGCGATCCGGCCGCGTTCTGCACCTTCGGATTGCGGACGGGGTAGGCGAGGTACTTCGCGAGCGTGGCGTAGTCGGCGGCCGTGACCGCGCGCTGCAGGTCTTTCCGGAACGCGAACGGCGCGTGCAGTTTCACCTCGGCGATCGGCTCCGGCTCGTACGCGCCGGCCGACGGAAGCGGGTTCCGGACGCCGGCGAAGATGTTGTTCGGTCCGCTGCGGAACCAGGCGCGCGTGATCGTTCCGGCACCGACGAGTCCCGCACGGCCGTTGCCGGCGCGGTACGTCGCGGCGAAGTTCGTCCCCACCTCGACCGCGCGGCCGGTGTCGCCGTCGCCGAAGCGGAGATGCGCACGGCCGTCGTCATCGACCTCGGCGACGAAGTCGAGATCGTCGCCGCTGCTGTCGAGGAGGTCGTAGACCGGCGTCCACTCCTGGCTGGCGACGACGCCATGCAGCCGGCGCGCGTCGCTCCGGAGCGTCACGGACGGAATGGCCGACCGCGGATCCTGCGCGAGGAGGACCGCCGCGGCGGCGTCCTTGATCAAGGGCTCGGCAAACGTGAGCGGCGACGATTTGAGGACCGGGCGATACAGCTGCGGCGTGTTCGTGATCTCGGACGGATCGTCCTCTCCTTCGCAGACCTGCTCGACCGTCGCTCCCACGATCGGATCGAGCGGCTCTTCGATGCGCTGGCCGTGGTCGACGAGCAGGATGTTGCCGCGCGCGACGGCGAGCGGCTCGACGTACTTGCACTCCGGCGCCGGACCGATCGCCGAGACGCACAACGTGAACGGCAGCGCGTCCTCAGCGCTCCACTCGACGTCGACCACCGCTTTCCCCTTCAGCGGATCGACGTTCGGGGTGACTTTCGTGAGGCGTACGACGTGGCGGTGGGTACGATCAGCGTCGGGCATCGGCTGCGGATGCTGCGGATCAAACGAATCGTCGACCGTGCCGGCGCATGCGAGCTCCTCGAAGAGCAGGAAGTCGCCAACCTGCAAGTGCAGCTTTCGCGGCGGTTCTTGTGGTTGTTGGGCCGGCTGAGAGCCGGCCCCTACACCGCCGCCCACACGTCTGCGCCCGCGCTTCGGAGCGGCGACCACCTCTTCCGCCGGTTTCTCGGGCTGTTGTTCCACTTCCACCGGCAGGAACTCGTCGAGCAGCGTCGCTGACATCGCTCCCTTCGCGATGCAGCACTCGCGGTCTTCCCACATGTAGAAACGGATCTCGTTGTGCGCGAGCCAGACGGGAAACGTCTTTCGCTCGTCGAGCGGCTCGAAGACGATCGTCTGCGCCGTGTCGACGCTGAAGTAGAGGTCGTCGAGCGCCAGCGTGGCGTCTTTGACGACTTCGAGAAAGAGGAACGCGCGCGCGTTGCAGCCGTCGTGCATTCGGTAGTCGACGAGCCGCGCGTGGCGCCGGACGGAAATCCGCAGCCGCGCGGTGTCGAGATACGCTTCGGTCGCGACGGCGTCCTGGTAGTAGCTGAGGTAGTCGGCGACGTACGCGAGAACCTCGACCAGCGCGATGCCGACGTCCGGCACGTGGCGCTCGCGCCACTCCGGCATGACGAGCGCCAGCCGGTCGAGGATCAGTTGCCGGAACGACTCGTAGTCGCGGGCGAGGTAGTTGATCGACGGCTGCGGACGCTGCGGCGTCGGGCAGACGTCGTCGGTCTTGCAGTCGAGCTCCGCGGGGCAGTCGACCTTGAACTTGAAATCGACGCATGCGTAACGCGGGTCGAGCGAGGCGAGCGGCCGGCTCGTTGGCTCGCCGCCCTCGTCGAGCTCGACGAAGCAGAGGGTGTACGTCGACCAGTCGCCGTCGCGATCCAGCTCGATCCGGAGGCAGTCCTCGTCGTACAGGTCGTCGGTCGCGTGCGCGTCGAAGGCGATGGCGACGATGTTCCGGATGCGCCGGCCGCCGCTGATCACGATGTGCTTCAGCGCTTCGGCGCGCTGCTCGTCGTCGTCGACCTTGACGAACATTTCCGGAATGCCGGTGATGAAGTGGACGCAGAGCTTGTTGCCGCTGACGTCGACGTAGTCGACGCCGTTGTGGCCTTGCTCGCGAATGACCTGGCGCCGCGTCTCGTCGCGGCAGTCGAGATCGTTCATGCGACACTCCTCTCGAGCGTCTCGCTCCGCGTCT
>DASXIH010000055.1:0-10297 GCA_036498125.1 Thermoanaerobaculia bacterium | reverse complement strand
CGGACCGTCGAGCGGGAGGGAAGGCGTTCGCGCGGCGCGTTTCTTCGTCGCGGCGATCGGCTGCCGGAGACGCACCTCTTCCTCGCCGCGAAGGACGGCGCGCGATCGCTGCGTCAGCTTCAGGACCGGAAACTCGTCGCCGCTCTGCTCGAGGAAGCCCTGTCCGACCAACTGCCAGATGAGATCGCGCAGCTCGTTACGCGAACAGCCCTTCAGGATGGCAAACGTCGAGAGCGAGTCGTGCCGCCGCTCGCGCACCTTCTCGGTGTTCTCGCCGCGGAGTACCGAGATCACCTGGCCGACGCCCCACGACTGGTTGAGGCGGAAGACGCACGAGAGGATCTTCTGCGCGACCACCGTCCCCTCGGACACATCCTCCGTCTCGCCGAGACAGAGGTCGCACGCAGAGCATGCCTCGGAGGTGTACTGCTGGCCGAAATACTCGACGAGCGCGCGGTGGCGGCAGGTCGTTCCGGAGAGGTACCGGTCGAGATCGTTGAGGAGCTTCGCCTCGTGCTCGCCCGACAGCATCGAGCGCCACGTCATCGCGTCCGCCGCGGAGTAGAGGAGGACGCACTCCGCTTCGAGCCCGTCGCGGCCCGCGCGTCCGGTCTCCTGCTGGTAGTGCTCGACCGACTTCGGCATCGCGGTGTGGAGCACGAAGCGGACGTTCGAGCGATCGATCCCCATCCCGAACGCCACCGTCGCCACGACGACGTCGCACTGCTCCTTCGCGAACGCATCCTGCGCCGCGTGCCGCTCCTCGTTCGTCAGCCCGGCGTGGTAGGCGCGCGCGTTCCAGCCGCGCTTCGCGAGCTGCAACGCGAGCTCGTCGACGTCCTTGCGGCGGATGCAGTAGATGATCCCCGACTCGCCGCGGTGACGCTCCAGCACCTCCATGATCTGCCGCAGCTCGTCGCGTTTCGGAAGGACGCGGTAGACCAGGTTCGGCCGGTCGAAGTTGCCGACGAGGACGACCGGATCGCGCAGGGCGAGCTGCTCCACGATGTCGCGGCGTACCTGCGGCGTCGCCGTCGCGGTGTAGGCGTGCACCGAGGCGTCGGGGAACTCGGAGCGGAGCTCGCGGAGCTGGCGGTACTCCGGCCGGAAGTCGTGGCCCCAGTGGCTGATGCAATGCGCCTCGTCGATCGCGAACGTCTTCGCGTTCGCGCGCTGCAGCAGCGAACGAAAGTGCGGCAGCGAAAGGCGCTCCGGCGACACGAAGAGCAGCCGGATCGTGCCGTCGAGCAGGGCGCGTTCGGCGGCCCGCTGCTCGTGCGGCGCCTGCGAGCTGTTCATCATCGCCGCCGGGGCGCCGCAGGCGATCAGCGTGTCGACCTGGTCCTTCATCAACGAGATCAGCGGCGAGACCACGACCGTCACGCTCTCCTTCTCGAGTGCCGGCGCCTGGAAGCAGAGCGACTTTCCGCCGCCGGTCGGCATGACGACCAGCGAGTCGCGTCCCGCAAGCGCGGCGTTCATCGCTTGTTCCTGGAGTGGCCGGAAGGAGGAGTAGCCCCAATACCTCGAGAGGGTGGCGAGGAGTTGCACAGCGGCATAGTGGCATACCGCCGCGATACTCCTCGCTTAGAATCCAGCCGCATGCACCGCATTGCGGCCTCGCCGCTTTACGAGCGGGCGATCGCCGCGGTCGCCGATCTCCTGAGCCGCCAGCGCCTCGACTTTGTCTTCGCCGGCAACGTCGCCCGTGCCGCGCACCTCGGTACGCCGGTCGACGGCGGGTCGATCGACGTCATCGCGACGATGGGTCCCCAGCAGATGAACCAGGTCGCCATGATGGCTAGCCACCGCGGTTTCCGCGTCGAGCGCGACGAGGTCGAGGCCGCCGAGGAGCTGGATCTGATTCCCATGCACTTCGAAGAGGTGAAGGTGCACGTGCTGGTGGCGTCGAATGCGTTGTATGGGAGGATGGTGGCGGACGGAGTCCTCAGTCCTCGGTCCTCGGTCCTCGGAAACGACGAATCCGAGGACCGAGGACCGAGGACCGAGGACTCCCTCAAAGTTCCACGCCCTGAAGACTTCGCCCTACTTTTGCAGATGTCGAACGACGTGACCTCGCTCATGACGCTCATCGAGGCGCCGGGGTTCGATCGGGATGGGTACAACCGGAAGCTGACGTCGATCGGCTTGCGCGAATTGGTGATCCCCGGATGAAGTGGATCGAGTCACAGCCGCCGTTCGAAGACGCGATGCAGCGGATGGGAGCAAATGCTCTCGTCGCGGTCGATACCGAGGCCGATTCGCTGCATTCGTACTTTGACAAAGTGTGTTTGATTCAGATGTCGGCAGGGGGAGAAGACCTCGTCATCGACCCGCTCAGCGGCATCCGCCTCGACTCGTTCGGCAAGCTCCTCGGCGACCCGGCGATCACGAAGGTGCTGCACGGCGGCGACTACGACCTCCGGATTCTCAACCGCGACTTCGGCTTCGTCGTCTCGAACCTGATCGACACCTCCATCTGCGCGCAGATCCTCGGCTACGAGGCATTCGGTCTCGCGGCGCTGCTGGAGCGGCACTTCGGCGTGAAGCTGAACAAGACGCACCAGCGCGCCGACTGGGCGATGCGTCCGCTGCCGCCCGACATGCTCGAATACGCGGCGCTCGACACCCACTACCTGATCGAGCTCGCCGCGAAGTTGCGCGAGGAGCTGGAGGCGCTCGGGCGGTGGGGTTGGGCGGTCGAGGAGTTCGCCCGCCTCGAGATGGTCCGCTATGAGAAGAACGACGATCCGGAGCCGTGGCGTCGGATGAAGAACATCGGCGGCTTCGACCGCCGCGCCCTGGCGGTCCTCCGCGATCTGCACGCGTGGCGCGACGCCTACGCGCGCAAGGGCGACCGGCCGCCGTTCAAGGTGATGGGGAACGAGCAACTGCTCGAGATCTCAAAGTTGCGGCCGGTCACGGTCGCCGACTTGTCGAAGATCAAGGGGATGTCGAAATACGTCGTCGATCGTTACGGCCGCGAGCTGGTGAACATCGTCCGTTCGGTGATGGCGATCGGCGAGAGCGACCTGCCTGAGAAGAACGAGCCCAAGACGTGGCTGCGCGACCGCGAGCTCGAAGCGCGCGTCGACCGGATGAAGAAGGTGCGGGACAAAGTCGCCGCCGAGCTGAAGATCGACCGCGCCGTCCTCGCCCCGCGCCACATCCTCGCCGCCGTCGCGGCGGCCGGCAACTACGACGTCCCCGCCATGCGCGAGTGGCAGAAGCAAGTCCTCGGCGACGCCATGCTCGCCGTCCTCAAGAAGTAGATTTCCATTCTCCTCGGAGGGGCGGACGCCCTCGTCCGCCCAGCGCGGCGACAGCCGCGCTAACGCGCGGCGGGGCGGACGTGGGCGTCCGCCCCTCCAATGTCGACGTTCAAGTCCTTGAGCAGCCCATCTGCGAGGTCATAGATCCAGCCGTGGAGCATTACGGAGCGGCCATGACTCCAGGCGGTCTCGAGCACCGACGACTGCCGCAGCGTCTCCACCTGCCGGATCACGTTCAGCTCGCAGAGCTTCGCCCACCGCTCGTCGAACGTCGAAAGCGTTTCGAGCACCGCCTTCTGCTCCAGCGCCAGCTGTTCGAGCGGCGCGAGCCACTGTTTCGTGTAGCCGGTCGCGTTCCGCTCCAGCGCCGCCTTCACGCCGCCGCAGCGGTAATGGCCGGTGACGATCACATGGCGGACGCCGAGCTGTTCGATCGCGAATTCGATGACCGCCATCGCGTTCGGGTCGTTCGTCAGGACGATGTTGGCAACATTGCGGTGCACGAACATTTCGCCCGGCGCCAGGCCGACGATCTCGTTCGCCGGGACGCGGCTGTCGGAGCAGCCGATCCAGAGGTATTCGGGCCTCTGGATGTTGACCAGGCGCGAGAAATAGAGCGGATCGGCGTCCGTTTTCCGGCGCGCCCAGGCGACGTTGTTGGCGAAAAGTTCCGGAAGAGTCTTCATCGGGGGCGCAGTGTATAGAATGCGCCCGCCATGGAACGGAGCACCGAATTCAAAGTCATCGTGATCGGTTCGGGGCCGGCCGGTTGCACCGCCGCCCTCTATCTCGCGCGCGCCAATCTCAAGCCGCTGGTCATCGAAGGAATGCAGCCCGGCGGCCAGCTCACGATCACGACCGACGTCGAGAACTACCCCGGCTTCCCCGAGGGAGTCCTCGGCCCGAAGCTGATGGACCTCATGCGCCAGCAGGCGGAGCGCTTCGGCGCGGTCTTCCGCATCGAAGAGGTCCAGGGCGTCGGCTTCAAACAGCATCCGTTCACCATCACGACCGACCAGCATCAGTACGAGGCGTACGCCGTCATCGTGGCGGCCGGCGCATCGGCGATGCAGATCGGATTGCCGTCGGAGAAGGCGCTGCAGGGCTTCGGCGTCTCCTACTGCGCGACCTGCGACGGGTTCTTCTTCAAGAACAAGGAGATCGTGGTGGTCGGCGGCGGCGACTCGGCGATGGAGGAGGCGACGTTCCTCACGAAGTTCGCGTCTAAGGTCACGATCGTCCACCGCCGTGAGGCGCTTCGCGCCTCGAAGATCATGCAGGAGCGCGCTCTATCGAATCCGAAGATCGCGTTCGTCTACAACTCCGTCGTCGATGAGGTCATCGGCACGAAAGAGGGCGGCGTCACCTCGCTGAAGATCAAGAACATCGTCTCGAACGAAGTCACCGAGATGAAGGCGCAGGGACTCTTCGTCGCGATCGGCCACACGCCGAACACGACGCCCTACGCCGGGCAGCTGGAGCTCGATGAGCGCGGCTACATCGTGCAGCCGCACCGCCACTCGACCGCCACGAACATCCAGGGCGTCTTCGCCGCCGGCGACTGCGTCGACCACATCTACCGTCAGGCCGTCACCGCGGCCGGCAGCGGATGCGAGGCGGCGCTCGACACGGAACGCTGGCTCACACACGAGCGGATCACGGAGCGCTGGGATCTGCCCCTCGGCGAAGAGGACCGTTTGTGACACGCCGCGACGCCGGCGGCACGATGCTGATCCTCGGCGGCGCCGGCATGGTCGGCATCCAGGTCGCGCGCGAAGCGGCGCGCGAGCTGCGGCCGTCACGCATCGTCATCGCCGCGCTGACGCAGGCCGAGGTCGATGACGCCGTTCAGTCGCTGCGGGCGGAGATCGGCGGCGTCGAGTTCGTCGGTGCTCCCGGCAACATCTTCCTGCCGCAGTCGTTGCAGGGCGTCGACCGCGGCACGATCCTTTCGTCGCGCGAGCATTACGACCACCTATTCAGCGAGATCTTCTCGCGCGAGGCCGACTACAAGCGCTCCGCGCTCTTCCACCTGATCGACGAGCACAAGCCGGAAACGATCGTCGACTGCATCAACACCGCGACCGCGATCAGCTACCAGGACGAATTCAAGGCGTCGCAGAAAGTGAAGTCGCTGCTCGATGCCGCCGAGGCGAAGAGCGGGAGCGTCGATCGTTCCGAGCTCGACCCGCTCTTCCGCGCCGTTCGCGAGCTGCTCATCTCACAGGGGATCCCGCAGATCACGCGGCACATCCTCTTCCTGCACCGCGTGCTCGAACAGACCGAGGTCCGCGTCTACGTGAAAGTCGGGACCACCGGCACGGGCGGGATGGGGATCAACATCCCGTACACGCACTCCGAGGACAAGCCGTCGCCGCAGCTGGTGGCGAAGTCGGCGATCGGATTCGCGCACACCGGGTTGCTCTTCCTCCTCGCGCGGACGCCGGGCGAGTCCATCGTCAAAGAAGTGAAGCCGGGAGCGATGATCGGCTTCCGCCAGGTCGCACAGCGGCACATCAAACTGCGCGGCGAGAGCACGCCGGCGTACCTCGTCGAGGCGCACGAAGAGAAGCTCGGCGCACAACTGCAGCTGCAGGAGCCGCCGGCTGACTACGGCCGCTTCGACGGCCGCGACGTGAAGCTGGAGATCATCGGCGCTGACACCGGCGAGAACGGCTTCTTCTCGATCGGTGAGTTCCAGGCGATCACGTATCCGCGCCAGATGGAGTACGTGACACCCGAGGAAGTGGCGCGGACGGTCGTTCTCGAGATCCTCGGTGCATCGACGGGGCGCGACGTCCTCGCCGCGATCGACGGCGCCATCACCGAGCCGTCGTATCGGGCCGGCGTCCTTCGCGAGCACGCGATCCGCGAGATGCAGCGCCTCGAAGACGAGAAGAGCAATGAGGTCCTCCCTTCCATCGCCATCGGACACCTCGGACCGCCGAAGCTCTCGAAGCTGCTCGCCGAGGCGCATCTGATCCTGAAGGCGGCGAAGACCGACGACATCGCAGCGATCCAGTCGATCGCGCCTGCCGACATGCAGCGGCGCGTCGAGGAGTACGCGGCATCGAATCCGCGGATCGTCAGCCAGATCGTGACCATCGGGCTGCCGATCCTTCGCGAGAAGGACGGCGCACTCGTGATCACGCGCGGGCCGCGCGTCAGCATCCCGCCCGCGGGACCGGAGGGAACCGTCGTGCCGCTCGATCGTGCCGCGATCGAGCGCTACGCCCTCACCGGCTGGGTCGACCTGCGCGTCGAGAACTTCGAGCGGTGGCAGGAGCGCCTGCGCGACATCGTCGCGCCCGACGTCGTGCGCCGAGGGTCCGCAGCACTCGACGAGAAGACCTACCCCGCCCAGCGCTTCGTCCCCGGAGACATCGTCGGCTGGCTCCTGACCAACGAGCCCGACGAGCAGGGAATGGTCGGGCGGCGCCTCTACTAGGCAAAAAATTTATCCTTGCGACGCGCAGCGGCGCGAGGATCTGGCGCCTACTTGCGAAGAGTCCTTGTGGCGCACGTGGGCACCAGATCCTCCGCGCCTTCGGCGCGAAGGATAAACTCCGGAACTAGAACGCGTTCAGGATGTACTCGAGCGGGTTCACCGGATTGTTGTTCAGGCGCACCTCGTAGTGGAGGTGCGGTCCGGTGGAGCGGCCGGTCGTGCCGACGTAGCCGATCACGTCGCCGCGCTTGACCCGATCGCCCGCCTTCACGGCGTAGCCGCTGAGGTGGCCGTAACGCGTCGAGAAGCCGTAGCCGTGCGCGATGTAGACGACGTTGCCGTAGCCGTTCGCCCACTCCGCCTTCACGACCAGGCCGTCGGCAGGCGCGCGGACCGGCTGGCCGACCGCGGAGCTGATGTCAACCGCGTTGTGCGTTCCCTGCTCGCCCGTGAACGGATCCGAGCGTCCGCCGAAGCCGTCGGTCAGGATGCCGCGGACCGGCGCGATGGAGGGAGTCGAGGAGAGGAGCTGCGACTGCGCCACGAACTTCTGTTCGAGCACCGAGAGGTCTTTGTCGACGTTGCGGGAGCGGAAGCTCATCTTGTCGACATCGTCGCGGTACGGGTTGCCGGTGTCTTCCGAGGGACGGAGACCGCCGACGCCGCCCTGCGACGTCTCGTCGAGCGTCGTGATCCCGGCGATGATGGCCAGCTTGCGGGTCCGGTCTTCCACCGAGTGAAGCTGCGTCCGGAGCGACTCGACCGACTTGCTGAACTGCTCGTTGGCTGTCTGGAGCTCCCGGTTCTCTTTCTGCAGCTTGTTGAGCTCGTGCGTCTGGGAGATCGCCGTGAAGTACTGGACCGAGAAGAAGGTCGAGAGGCAGAGCGAAGAGGTGACAAGCGAGACGATCGAGAAGAGCAGGCGGTGCGACACCTTCAACTTCCGGAATTTCGCCCGCGCATGCGGGACGAAGATGATCGTCGAATAACGCTTATCCATTGCTGACTCCTGACCTAGAACCGAGAATTGGGGACCGTTGAACGAAGGACGTATTGTTATGAACGGGTGGGGTCGAGTCAACCCAAAAAACACCCAACTTCGGAATCAGTCGCATAGCCGCAACTCCTCATTCCGCAAGCACTTGTAGGCAGAAAATATGGCCGAGCAGCATATTCGAGCCGCATACGCGCACAACTGCGTCGCCGCGATCAAATAACTGTCATGCGTTCAATCTGAGGCGGGAATAGGATCGCGTCGTCGGTAGTAGACTGCCTTTCTGCATGCGTAAAGACTGGAACTCGTACTTCATGGGCATCGCCCATCAGGCCGCGACGCGCTCGACCTGCTCCAGAAAGCACGTCGGAGCCGTCATCGTCCGCGACCGGGCCGTGCTCTCCACCGGCTACAACGGCTCGCTGCGCGGGATGCCGCACTGCGAGGACGTCGGCTGCGTCGTCGAGGACGGCCACTGCATCACGACCGTGCACGCCGAGGCGAACGCCATCCTGCAGGCGGCGAAGAACGGGGTCGGCGTCGACGGCGGCGAGATCTACACCACCGCCTCCCCGTGCTGGCCCTGCTTCAAGCTGATCGCCAACTCGGGGATCAAGAAGATCTACTACGGCGAGTTCTATCGCGACGAGCGTTCGCGCCAGGTCGCGCAGGAGATCGGGATCGACTTGGTCGACCTCGGCATGCCCGCAGATGCTCATCCTGGCTGCTGATACGTCGCTGCCGCTCTTTTCGGTGGCGCTGCTGCGGGACCGGTTGCTGCTCGGCGCCGTCGCCCTCGAAGGGCGTTCGTCCCGCAACGAGAAGCTCCTCCCCGCCGTCGACTGGCTTTTCACTGAGAGCGGCGTCGACCGCCACGAGATCGATCTCTTCGCGGTGACGCGCGGCCCCGGCTCGTTCACCGGCGTCCGCATCGGGCTCGCCACGATCCAGGGCCTCGCCCTCGCCCTTGGCAAACCGATCTGCGCGATGTCGACCCACGAGGCGATCGCCCTCGGCGAGGGGAGTGGCGAGCGGATCGCGGTCGTCGACGACGCGGGGCGCGGCGAGTTCTACGTCTCGCGTTTCGAAGGCCATCGTGAGGTCGAGCCGCCGCATCTCGCGAAGGAGCGGGATCGCGGGGCGCTCGAGGTTGCGAATTTCCTGCAGCACGGCAACGTCGCCGGCGCCTGCGCCCGCCGGGCGCACGATCTCGCGGCGGCGAACGCGCTCGACCGCTACTCCGACGTGACGCCGATCTACGTCCGCCTCGCCGAGGCCGAGGTCAAACTGCAGCAGAAGACCGGCCAGTCGGCCGGCTAACGAATGGATGATTTAGAGATCCGCATCGCCACCCCGGCGGACGTCGACGAGGTCCACGCGCTCGAAACGCGCGCCTTTCCCGCGCCCTGGCGCCGCGACTTCTTCGAGAGCGAGCTGCGGGCGAGTGGGCGGTTCAACCTGATCGCCCGCCGCGACGGAGTGCTGACCGGCTACCTCTTCTCGATGTGGTTCTTCGACGAGATGCACGTCAACAAGATCGCCGTCGAGGAGCGGGAGCGGCGGAAGGGGATCGCGGCCGAGCTGATGGACAAGTGCATCCGTTTCGCCCGCGCCAACCGGGTCCACTCGATCTCGCTGGAAGTCCGCAAGTCGAACTCCGGCGCCCAGGAGTTCTACAAGACCCTCGACTTCAACCCGTCCTACACCCGCCCGCGCTACTACCCCGACGGCGAAGCGGCGGTCGTGATGATGAAGAACTTGTGACCTACGGCATCGCTTCAATCCGAAACGTGACCGGTACTTCGGCGCCGTCTCGCGTCTCGGTAACGACGACCTTTCGCGGTGAGGCTTCGACCACCTTGGCCGTCTCGTCGAACTCTTCGCCGGTGCGCATGAATCGGGTTCGATCCTCGGTGAACTCGAAGAGGCTGACCGTGGGGGCTCCTTTGCCCTGCGGCGTGAGGGTCGCGCGCAGTTTCAACGACCGCAGGTCGTCGCAGGCGGCAGTCACGCACCGGCTGGCTGATGCGCGCGCAGCGGCCGAATAGAGTGAAAGCTCGGGCAGGGTTCGCACCTTGAATACCCCTCCGTGCTCCTCGCAACTGTACCCGGTTGATTGGAAGATCAGGCGCAGGGTCGATTTCAGAGGAGCGTCCGCCACGAAAACGGTAACGGAACCCGGCAGGCCAATATCGGGCCGATCAAATTTCACACCCATCTGCTCGAACACCCTGATGACATCCCGCAGCTGTGCTCCGGCGAGGGTTAGAGAAACCGGTTGGGCTCTGTCGGTGCTGCCCTCCGGAGCTGCGGTCGTGATCAGCGGCGAGTCTTCCGGCCCGATTCCGATGGTCGCTCCATGCGCGCGGTGCTTGAGGCCTGCCTTAGCGAGCAGTTTTTCGAATACCTCGTCCCACGGACCGGTGAAGTCACCGCTGATCCTCGCGTTCACGCGCGCGTCCACCACGATATTCAATCCGGTGAACTGGGCCAGGAGTCCGAGGACTCCGCGCATGCCTGCGTCTCGGAGGTGGAGCTCGATGGGTTCACCTCTGAACTCTCCGGTTCCTTGGTTTGCCGTGG
>DASXIH010000054.1:0-2980 GCA_036498125.1 Thermoanaerobaculia bacterium | reverse complement strand
CACGGCGCTGACGAACGCCGAATCGTCTACGGCCGCCGGCGCCAGTGGCGCATGTCCGCCCGGGCCACAGTAGTTTCCCGCTGCCGCGAATCCTGATGATGATGCGATTGTGATTGCGAGTAAGGCGAGGCAAAGATTGCGCGTCGTCATGCAGCCATTACGCGCGTATTTACAGACGGATCTCGGTTACAAGTGACGAATGGCGCGTGCGCGATGGCGAGCGGCGTTAATGAGGGATGAACGGCCGCGCGCGCTATGCGACGACAAAAATCAGGGAGCCGCCTCGAATGGGACCTCGACGACGACGCGCGCCGAGAGGTCGTTGCTCTTGACGAAATCGAGCGTCGAGCGTTCGCCGTACCGTAAATAAAGGCGCTCGCGGATGTTCCTGAGCGCAATGCCGAGGCCTTGAGGCGCAGGCACCGCGGCGCCTTCGAGCGCGCTGTTGGAGACTGTCATCCGGATGCGATCGGCATCGCGGGTGACCTCCACCTCGACCTTGCCCGGACAGCGGCGCGACTCGATGCCGTAGCGGACGGCGTTCTCCACGATCGGCTGCAGCAGCATGGTCGGCACTTTCGCGTCGGTGACCGTCGGGTCGACCGTGATGCTCCAGGTCATGCGGGGACCGATTCGCATTCGCTGCAGGGTGAGATACGCATCGACGAACGCCACCTCCTCCCCCACCGTCGCGTCGTTGCTCCGCGCCTGATTCACCGCCGTTCGCAGAAGATCCGAAAAGCGGATGAGCGCGGTCCTCGCCGCCTCCGGGTCGCTGTCGATGAGCGTGACGATGCCGTTCAGGGTGTTGAAGACGAAGTGCGGTTGAAGCTGGAGCGCCAGGGTGTCGAGCCGCTGCTGCACGAGTGCGGTCCGTAGCTCAGCCTCGACGCGGCTGTGCGCGCGCGCCGCTTCGTAATGAAGGACCGCATAGCAACTGACGACGACCGCGCCGTGCATCCACATCTGCGAGATCAGCTGCGGCCCGAAGAGCGTCGCCATGATTTGTCCGTAGTGGTGTCCGAGCGGATCGTCGAACGAGAGCAGGACCACGACGCGGATCAGGCCGAGGAGCGGCATCACGGCGAAGAACAGCACCACGTTCAGAGCGAACGTGACGAACGCGTTCGCGCGCCTGAAAAGCGGCGTCCGGAACAGACTCAGAATCCCGACCGTCAGCGCCGCGCGTCCCCAGTAGCCGAGGAGCAGCGGGAGCACCACGTAGTCGTACTTCGTCGTGCCGGGATTCCGAAACGTCCGGACGATCTCGAAGCCGGCGAGCACGCTCCAGATCGCGATCGCTACGACCGACTCCCGCAAGAGCCGGCGCGCCGCGGGACTCAACCGCTGCATCAACTCTCCGCGCCTTCGGATTCGCCGATCAGCTCGAGGAACGCGTCGCGGTACTTCCTCGAGAGCGTCAGCTCCCGGCCGTCGAACATGGTCACAGTGTAGTCGCCGGTGCGCGACGGCTGAATCGACGCGATCCGCGACAGGTTCGCGATCATCGATCGATGGATGCGGACGAGCGGGTGGCCTCTCACTTTCTCCTCGAACGTCTGCAGCGTCGACCGGATCAGGTAGTCCGCCGCGCCCGCGTGAATGCGCACGTAGTTCCCCTCGGCTTCCGCCCAGTCGATGATCCGCGGGTCGAGGAGGAGAATCTTTCCATCGACGCGAACGCTGATCCGGCGGAAGCCGACCGCGCGCTCCAGGCGGCCGGCATAGAGCGCGCGCTGTTCGGTCCGCACCCGCCGGATCGCCGCCTCGGCGGCGCGGCGGAAGCGGGCGGAGTCGACCGGCTTGAGGACGTAGTCGATGGCGTTCCGCTCGAAGGCGTCGATCGCGTACTGATCGTGCGCGGTCACGAAGACGATGACCGGCGGGTCGCCCGCGGTGCCGAGCGCGTCGGCGACGTCGAACCCGCTCACCTCGGGCATCTGGATGTCGAGGAACAGCAGGTCGGGGTCCGTCTCCTCCACCATCGAGAGCGCTTCCGCCCCGCCCGTCGCCTCGCCGGCGATCGTGAGGTCGTCGATGCGCCCCACCTGCCGGCGCAGCATTTCGAGGCCGAGCGGCTCGTCGTCCACGATCGCACAGGAGATCTTCTTCATGGTGGTCAGGTCGTCACACTAAGAGACGGCCAAAACGTCATTTGGTTGCAAGGGACGAAATGCCGGTTTTCCGTGACGGCCGCCTGCGGCCGGGCGACGCCCTCAGTCCTTCTCTCTCACATAGAAACCCTCGAACGCGGTCGTCCACGTTTTCTTCGCGTCGTCCCACTGATCGAACGCCTGCCGCACGCGTCCGTCGGAGAGGAGCTTCCAGCTGCCGCGGGTCATCGGGCTCGTGCCGGAGACGGAGGTCATCTCCATGACGCCGTCGTGGAACGTGCCGCGGATGGTCGACGGGTTGCCGTCTTTGTCGTACGAGAGCCACGCCTGGCCGCTGCTGTCGACCCAGAACTGGTGCCACTTCTTCGTTCGCGGGTCGTAGAAACTGACGCTGCTCCCGGTCTTCCCCTTTGCGCCCGTCCACTGTTCCTGCAAGACGCAGCCGTCGTGGACGGCGGTGATCGTGTTTCTGCCGAGCTGCCTGCCGTCCGCGGCGACGACGTTCCACTTCCCGATCCAGAAGTCGAACTGGTGGAACTCGGCAGCCTGACACGACGGCGGCGGCGCGGCGGCGGCAGCAAAGAAGGCGAACAGATAAGCGGCGAGCATGGTGCGATTTTCACGGATTGCCGCCGCGCGGGCGGTCACGTTGTGACGACGGCCTGTCGTACATTGAGCGCATTTCATACTGATGCGGGGGAGGAATCGATGACAAATCGGTTCATTTGCGGATTGGCGGTCGCGATCTGCGCAACGGCTTCCTATGCCGCCGAGGTGACGCTCGCCGACGCGCTGAAGGTGATCCAGAGCAAACAGTTCGTCGACCTGACGCACAGCTTCAGTCCGACGACGCCGGTTTGGCAGGG
>DASXIH010000053.1:0-9797 GCA_036498125.1 Thermoanaerobaculia bacterium | reverse complement strand
CCTCCATGACGCTCGAGGAGACCATCGCCGCCATGTACGCCTCCTTCTCCTTCGACGAAGGCGCGCGCCCGAACTGGGCCCTGCAGGCGGAGATCTTCGCGCCGGGCGCTCGGCTGGTGCGGGTCAACGACGATGGGGTGTTCGAGTTCGATCTCGCGTCGTTCCGGAAGAACCTCGAAGCGATGATCGACTCCGGCGCCATGACGAGCTTCTCGGAGCGCGAGGTGTGGCGCGACGTGAAGGAGTTCGGCGACGTCGCCCACGTCCTGAGCGAATACGAGACGCCGCTCTTCCGCGCCGTGAAAAGCATCCAGCTCTTCCGGCGCGGCGGGCGGTGGTTCATCAGCGCCATGATCTGGCGCCGTGACCGGAGCGCTCAGTGACGCACGCTGTGGCGTCTTGCGATCACCGTCAGCTCGTCGTGCGCCTGTAGGACGTCCCCCGGGAACGCGTTCGCGTTCGACTGGAACACCTCGATGTACATCGCGCGCATCGGATTAGCTGTGCCGAGGGGATAGATTCCGGTCTGCAGCAGTGAGAGGAACGTCTGCGCCGTGCAGGGCGTCTGATTCGTCACCGGTTCCGAGCAGGCGGCCCCTTGTCCGGTCGATCCGAGGTACTCGTTCGTCTGGAACGCGGGAAGCGTTCCGTACGTCTGCGCCGAGGCGATCACGGCGGGCGATGCCGCCTCGCCCGGCATGAGGAAGTTGAACTGCACGACGACACGGCCCGGGAACTTCTGGCTTGCGAGGGCGAGCAGCGGCGCATTCGCATCGGGCGGCGTTCCCTTGATCAACGATCCATCCTCGGCGATCGCAGGAAACGCGTTGTTCGGGATGATCGCGATGCTCAGTGCCTTCTCCGGAAAGCTCTTCTTGAACGAGCTCGTGATCGCGTCCCAACCCTGCAGAAGCAGCGACGGCTTGTACCCGGCGCTCTGCCACGTCGTGAGCGCGTTGCTGACGCATGACAACCCAGTGCTTTGCGCCGTTTCGGCCGGGAGGCGCAACTCGTCGGTCGTCCGATTGATCCCGGTGAGCCGCAGCAGTGCGATCGCGTTGTAGGCTCCGATCGACTTCAGATGGGCCGATAGCGCCACAAGCATCGCATCCCACTGCGAGAGGAGTGCGGTGTCCCACGGTGCCGCGATCGTCTCCGAATCACATTGCCCCGTCGCACCGCTGTGCGGCGAGATCGTGAAATTGATCGGATGCGCGCCGGCTCCCGACGGCTGCGGATCGAAGAGCCACGAGGGAGTCGCCGAACCGCTTGTGACGATGAGGTCGATCTTCTTGCCGGCCGTCATCGCCTGCTGCAGCCATGAGTCGAGCAGCGTCCACTGATACTGCCCTATCGACGGCTCGATCGCGCTCCACGAAATGACGAGGGCGATGCCGTCCATCCCAGGGACGCCGAGGGAGGACCGCACGGCGTTCGCGGTCGGCGTCGAAAGCTTCGAGAGGTCGTTGCTGTAGACGTAGACGCCGCGGATGTCCGACGGGCGATCGTCCGCGCTCACCGCGAGGGCGGTGAAACACGCGAGCAGAATGAGGCAACTTCGCGGGGCGGCCATGACTCCTCCTCCCCGGGCTGGGCGTCAGGATACCTCGGCCACCGGTGAACGGAAGAGCAGCGTGCCGAATCCGATCGCGAAAACGGAATAGGCGGCGACGAAGATCCACGTCACGGGCGAGCCGGGAATCTTGTTCGCCGCCTTCAGGAGCGCGAGCGCGCCCGCGGCGAAATGGGTCAGGTTTCCGACCACCAATGGGCGGTGATAGATCCCGCCGATCGTGCTGCGGCGCGCCATCCAGTTGAGGATTGCGAACCCGAAGTAGAGGCCTCCCATCACCTGGGCGACGACCGTCAGCACGGGGTTCGCGCCGGCGCCGAACGCCGTGAGCGTCTCCGCTGGCGCAAACAGAAGGTCGACCCCTGCCGCCGCCATGAAGCACGCACTCGAAAACATCAGGATCTTTGAATTCAATGAGTCCCCTCGGCTGCGACGTTCACCGGGAACGGGTGCATGAAGTCGGCGCGCCATGCGACGCGGCCCCATACTTCGATCTTCCAGCGCAGATTCCCCTCGGACGATTCGTAGCTCGGCGCGACGTCAGGGACTTGAAACGTCGCGTCGCGCTCGATCGACGCGCCGGGCGCGATCTCCTGATCGTCGATCTCGAGGATCCGGTACGGGCCGAGATACTTCGTGATGCGCGACGTTTTGCCGGTCCGCGGCACGAGGCGAAGCGTCGTCTGCTCGCCGGCGAGGTTCGCGTGGATCGACTGCAGCCGGAGTGGGCCGGGCTGCGTGACCCGGATCCGCACGTTCGCCCCCGGCCGAAACTCCGCCGGCTCGATCTCGACGATCGTCTCCGGCGATTTCATGGCGAACGCCTGATGGATGCTGCCGATCAAAATCAGCACTCCGACGCCGACCCAGACCGCGGAAAACGCGAACATCTTGTTCCGCGCATCGCTCTGGTCGTGGAAGTACGTCATGTAGCCGATGAAGAGTCCCGGCATCGCAACGAGCAACGCGATGACCGCACTGCAACCGACCTGCGCCTTCCACGGCGTCTCGCGCGTCAGGCGGGTGTACATCGCGAGGGAGGATACAGCACAAAAAAAAGCGCCGGCAGGATTGCCGGCGCCACACAGAAGCGGGAGACGAAAGTAGTGTCAGGCCCGCGATTGCGTCGAAATCACTGCATCTCCAACTCAGCGCCTGTTGCGTGTGCCGGCGGCAAGAGGAGGCGGTCGAGCAGGAACGATTGCACTTTCGGGTCCGGATTCAATTCGTCGCAGTCGATGCCTTCACCGCCATGGCACTCGTCGGCGTACTGCCAGATGACGACCGGACAGTTGAGGGGAACCGACGGCTGGACAATCGCAGGTTTCCAATCTAACAGAGCGCTGCAGCCGCGGACCCGCCAACGCGCAACCCAGGCCGCTGCGCACACAGTTCCGGCGCTCACGACTGCGCGCCATGTCTGATTGTCAGCTTGCGTCGCGTAAACGCACGGCAAGATGACGAACCGACCGTTAGAGAGATCCCGGCTGCGCGCTTGAAGCGCAGTCGACCAACCGGCGTAGTACTCAGCTGAAAGAGAATGAGGAGGGCCTTCGACATCGAGAAACATGAGAAATTCGTTGCCTGCGGCCGCAAAAAGGTCGGCGCCGAACGCAGCGATGAGAGCTTCCGCATTCATCGCTCCGTCGGCTGCGCCCTCGTTTTTCGATCCTCCCACTCGCAGCGTTTGCCGCGCGATCGGAATCAGTTTGGTACCAGTGGCATTGAACGCTACGTTCTCCTGCGCCGGCCGATAGACGACAGAATTTTTCGAAGCAGTACTGGTGAAATATCGTCCCCAAGCTGTCGGGACGCTCCCGAGAACGTTCTTTGCGATGTCGAGTAGCGAGTTGCCGCCGATCGTATGGGTTACAACGACTGAGCTGTCCGCTGCTGCACGTCCGGTCGCCATGGCTGCCTCCTGACATGCTTGGAGTGACGCTTCGCCTCGGTTTCTCTACCTCCGGAGCCGAGAAATCACAAAAAACGCCGGCAGGATTGCCGGCGCCACACAGAAGCGGCGGGCGGGCTGAAGCCCGCCCTACGCGTTCCTGCCGGCCGCGATCCAGGCGAAAACGGCGCCGATCGTGAGGCCGACGGCGACGCCGCCGACGAAGTCGGCGGCGTCTTTGGGAAGGAAGCGAACGGGCGTGTATTGCAGGACGGCCAGCACGATCGCGATGGCAGCGAGCCAGGTGATCAGTGAGGGTCGCACCTACATCAGCTCTTTCATGATCTTGTCGAGGGCTTCGCGCGGGGGGCGGGTGCGTTCCAGCGGGAGGGTGTTGAGGGCGTCGTCGGTGACGTTGAGCATGTCCATGAAGCTCTTCTTCTCCGGCTGGAGGAAGACGAGGCCGGTGAGCATGTGGCCGGCCTCCGTGGCGCGATGGAGCCGCTCGAGGGCCTGGACGGTGTTCGACGGGTCGTAGTCCTCTTCGAGCTTCTTGAGGATGATGCGCGAGCCGTCGTGCATCTCGACGACCTTCACCTCGCCCGGCTCGTAGTCGACCGTGATCTGCTCGTACTCCTGCACGAACCCGATCTGGTGGAGCAGCTCGTCGTTCTCCTTCGCGTACGTGTAGCTCTTCGTCGAGCCGTCGTGGTTGTTGAACGTGACGCAGGGCGAGATGACGTCGATGACCGACGTCCCGTTGTGCGCGACGGCTCCCTTGAGGATGTTCACCATCTGCTTCGGATCGCCGGCGAAGCCGCGGGCGACGTAGCCACACCCGAGCTCCACGGCGAGGGCGCAGAGGTCCATCGGCGGGAGGTCGTTGATGACGCCGGTCTTCAGCTTCGAGCCCTCATCCGCGGTCGCCGAGAACTGGCCCTTCGTCAGGCCGTACACGCCGTTGTTCTCGATGATGTAGATGATGGGGACGTTGCGCCGGACCATGTGCATGAACTGGCCGAGGCCGATCGAGGCGGTGTCGCCGTCGCCGGAGACGCCGATCGAGATCAGGTGATGGTTGGCCAGCACGGCGCCAGTGGCGAGCGCCGGCATCCGTCCGTGCACGCCGTTGAATCCGTGCGCGCGTGAGAGGAAGTAGGCGGGCGTCTTCGACGAACAGCCGATGCCGGAGAACTTCGCCACCGACTCCGGCTTCACGTTCATCTCGTAGAGCGCGCGGATGATCTGGTTGCTGACGGCGTCGTGGCCGCAGCCGGCGCAGAGGGTCGACTTCCCGCCGGCGTAGTCGGCCGCCTTCATTCCAAGGCGGTTTTCTTTCGGAACTTCGGATCCGATCTTGAGAACACTCTCGGGCATTTAGTCCTCCACCACCGCGGCGGACGCGGTGGCGCCGGTCTGCGGGATCAGGTTCACTTTGGCGGTCATCGGGGCTTCGGCGCGGACGAGCAGCAGCGGCTCGGCGAGCGTAGCCGTCGCCTCCATCTCCAGCACCGCGTCGGTGATCGTGCGGGCGTCGCAGGGAAGGCCGGTGTAATGGAGGACCTTGCGGAGCTTCTCCTGGTCCCTCCCGACTTCGAGCCGGATCATGTCGGCCATCTGGCCGTCGCGATTCTGCTCGACGACGTAGACGCGGTCGTGCGTGGCGATGAACGCCTTCAGCTCTTCGGTGAACGGCAGGGCGCGGAGACGGAAGTAGCTCGTCTCGATCCCCTTCTCGCTCCGGAGCTGGTGCCGCGACTCCTCGAGCGCGAAATCGGTCGTGCCGTAGGCGATGAATCCGATGCGGGCGCCGTCGCGCGTGTCGACGACCGGCTTCGGCACGAACTGCTTCGCCGTCTCGTACTTCCGCTGCAGGCGGTCGAGCGTCGCCTTGTGGACTTCCGGCTTCTCGCTGTAGCGCGCGTGATCGTCATGGCCCGAGCCGCGCGTGAAGTAGGCGGCATCGGGATGATCGGTGCCGGGGAGCGTGCGGTACGGGATGCCGTCGCCGTCGACGTCGGCATAGCGGCCCCACTTCCCCTGCAGCTCCTTCAGCCTCTCGGCCGACAGCACCTTACCGCGGTGGATCGGCTTCTCAGGGTACTTGAAGGGATCGGACATCCAGTTGTTCATGCCGAGGTCGAGGTCCGAGAGGACGAAGACCGGGGTCTGGAAGATCTCGGCGAGATCGAGCGCCTCGCTCGCGAAGTCGAAGCACTCGGCGACCGAGGACGGGATGAGGACGATGTGATTCGTGTCGCCGTGCGAGAGGTACGCAACCTGGTTGACGTCGCCCTGGGAGGTGCGAGTCGGCAGACCGGTCGACGGGCCGACGCGTTGGATGTCCCAGATCACGCCGGGGATCTCTGCGAAGTAGCCGAGGCCGACGAATTCGGCCATGAGCGAGATGCCGGGGCCGGCGGTCGACGTCATCGACCGCGCACCCGCCCAACCCGCTCCCAGCACCATTCCGACCGCCGCCAGCTCATCCTCGGCCTGCACGACCGCGAACGTCGCCTTGCCGTCTTCGATGCGGTACTGGCGGAGGTAGTCGATGAGTGACTCGCAGAGCGATGACGACGGCGTGATCGGATACCAAGTCACAACCGTCACGCCGCCGAACATGGCGCCGATCGCGGCGGCCGCGTTGCCGTCGATGATGATCTTGCCTGTCGTGGCGTGCATCCGCTCGATGGTCCACTTCGACTGCTTCGGGAGGTTCTCCTTCGCGTACGCGATCCCTTTGTCGATCGCGGCGACGTTCGGCCGGATCGCCTTGTCCTTCCCTTTGAACTGCTTGTGAAGGGCGGTGAGGATCTCCTCGCGCTCGATGCCGATCAGCTCCGCGATCACGCCGACGTAGATCATGTTCGTCAGGAGCTTGCGCATCTTGGCGTCGTCGGCCAGCTCGTGCGCGATCTTCTGGAACGGCACCTCGAAGAAGACGGCGTCATTGCGGTACTGCTTGCAATTCAGCGGAGCGTCGTAGATGCAGAGGGCGCCCGGCGGCAACCCCAGGACGTCCTCGCGCGCGGTCTGCGCATTCATGCAGACCATGATGTCGACTTCTTTCTTGCGCGCGATCCATCCGTCTTTGTTCGCCCGGATGGTGAACCAGGTCGGGAGGCCGGCGATGTTGGACGGGAACATGTTCTTCCCGCTCACCGGAACGCCCATCTGGAAGATGGATCGCATGAGGACGTTATTGGAGCTCTGCGATCCGGAACCGTTGACCGTTGCGACGTGAATGGTGAGGTCGTTGACGACCGGCTTTCCCGACGCGACCTCGTCGTCGAGGACTGCCTGCGCTGCTGGGCTATCGGACAATCAGTGCTCCTTTTTTGGGGTTATTGGGGGGTTTCGTCATTCTAACAGCGCAACCGCCACTATCATTCGCGGTCGGATGCTTCGAACGATCTGGGCAGTAGCAGCAGTTGTGCTCGTCACCATCCCGGTTGCCTCCGCGGTGATCGTGCTGAGCCTCGTCTCGGCCTTCGCGCGGCTGATCGACCCCCTGATCCGGCTGTGGGCGCGCCTGCTCGTCGCCGCGGCCGGCATCGACCTGCAGATCGAGAACGCCGCGGTGCTCGATCCGAAGCAGCGGTACATCCTCGTCGCGAATCACTACTCGTACTTCGACATCCCCTGCATCCTCGCCGCGGTGCCACAGCCGATCCGCTTCCTGGCGAAGGCGAGTCTCTTCAAGATCCCGATCTTCGGCTGGTCGCTGGCCCGCGCCGGATTCATCCCGATCGACCGGAAGAACCGCCGGACGGCGGTGAAGTCGTTCGATCTCGCGGGGGAGCGGATCCGCCGCGGCAACACGATCGTGATCTTCCCCGAGGAAGGGCGATCGCGGAATCGCGAGATGCGGCCTTTCCAGCGCGGCGCGTTCCTGCTCGCGATCAAGTCCGAATTGCCGATGGTTCCGATCGCGGTCGACGGAACGTACGACGTCTTCCGCGTCGGCGCGAAGCGGATCACGCCGGGACGCGTGACGATCAAAGTCGGCACGCCGATCCTCACCGCGGGCGCGAAGCTGAAGGACAAAGAGCGCCTCGCCACGGAGTCGCGCGCGCAGATCGAGCAACTGCTAGGCGTGTTCGGGACGAGCGAGTAGGCGCGCCCCCTCATCCGGCCTTCGGCCACCTTCTCCCCCGCTTCGCGGGGGCGAAGGCCGCTCCATTCATGGTCCTCGCGAATGCAGCCGCTATCGCGTGTTAGCGCTCGCGATACACCTCATCGAGTGTCCTTCGCCCCGCGGAGCGGGGAGAAGGTGGCCGAAGGCCGGATGAGGGGCGGATGCTATTCGCGCAGCGCGCTGCCAACGTGCGGCAAATCGTCGTCTAACAGCGTTCGCACCTCGATCGTGAAACGGTCGTTCACGATGCGGCCGACGATGGGGGGATCGTTTGCGAGGAAGCGCGTTTGCTGCTCCGCCGCGTTTCCCTGCACCTCGATGGCGAGTGAGGTGATCGTCTCGGTCGGGGTCGTGCCGCCGCCGAGGGCGCAGTCGCTGACGAGCACGCGGGCGTTGGTCCCGCGCACCAGATCCTCGGCGCGGGCACGCAGCGCCTCGATCGGCATCGACAGCATGCGGTAGATCGCGATCCGCTCCTCGTGCTTCGCCGTCGCGAAGGCGCGGAGCGTTGCGGCGATGACGGCGTACGACTCTTTGCCCGCACGCAGCGCGCGCATCAGCGGATGTTTGCGGCAGCGATCGACGATCGCGGCGCGGCCGAGGATCAAGCCGCCCTGCGTGGCGCCGATCAACTTGTCGGTCGAGCAGGTGACAGCGTCGACGCCGCTCGCGATCAGCTCGCGGATCGTCTCCTCGCGTGCGAAGCCGTAGCGCGAGAGGTCGACCACGCGCCCGCTCCCTTCGTCGTACAGCATCGGGATCTTCTTCTGCCGCGCGACCTCCACCAGCTCGTCGATCGAGGGCGTCTCGGTGAATCCGATGATGTCGAAGTTCGAGCGATGCACGCGCAGGATCGCCGCGGTCTTCCGCGACACCGCCTCGGCGTAGTCCCGCGCGCGCGTGCGGTTCGTCGTGCCGACCTCACAGAGCTTCGCACCGCCCTGCTGGATGACGTCCGGCACGCGGAACGCGCCGCCGATCTCGACGAGCTCGCCGCGGGAGACGATGACTTCCTTTCCGCTCGCGACCGCGGCGAGGGCGAGCAGCGTCCCCGCCGCATTGTTGTTGGTGAGGATCGCCGTCTCGCAGCCGAACAGCGAGGCGCACAGCGCGCCGAGGTGCTCGTCGCGCGCGCCGCGGGCTCCCTGGCCAAGATCGAACTCCAGGTTCGAGTAGCCGCGGACGATCTCCTGCGCCTCGCGCCAGATCTCCGGATCGATCGGCGAACGGCCGAGGTTCGTGTGGATGATGACGCCCGAGCCGTTGATGACGCGCTGCAAGGTCGACGCGATGTCGCGGGAGAGCGCCTCCTGAACGGCCGCGACCGCCGCCCCCTCGTCATACGCCGTCGCCGATTGCCGGAGCACCGCGAGATGGGCCGTCGCGGCGTCGCGAACGCGGTCGCGGCCGAACTCTCCGATCAGCCCGACGAACGCGCCGCTCGTGAGAATCCGCTCCATCGATGGTAGCGTCCGCAGAGCGGAATGCGGGGCCGGAGAGGCTGCTTTAGGCATATGACCCCGCGAGTTTATGCCGATCAAAGTCGAAGACGATCCGCTCGTGAAGCTGGAAGAAGACATCCGGCGGCTGAAGAACCGCTACGACCAGTTCTTCGCAGGGATCCAGAAGATGCCGCCGCAGCAGGAACGGCGGAACATCGACGTCTTCATCCACGAGTTGAGCGGGGAAAAGATCCGCGACAACTCGCGCCGCTTCCGCCTCAACCAGCTGCTGTCGCGATACAACCAGCTGCGCGAGATGTGGGGCCGGCGGATGCGGGAGCGCGAGGAAGGGCCGCTGGAGTTCAAGCGGCGGCAGGCGGTGATGGCCAAGGAGCCGGACTTCGCGGCCCCCCCCCGTCCGGAACCCGAACCGCCCCGCGTGACCTCGGCCAAGCCCGATCCGTATGTAAGGGTGACGACGTCGTCGAACGGCGAAGAGGTACGGAAGCTGTACGAGCAGATCGAGCGGGAACACTTCAAGCTCGGTAAGCTCCCGCCGGTGACGATCGATCAGTTGTCGCAGATGGTGCAGAAGCAGAGCGAGATCGTGCGGTCGAAGTACCAGGTGAATACCGTCGCCTTCCGCGTCGAGACGATCGACGGGAAGGTGAAGCTGAAAGCGAAACCGCTGCAAGAGACGTGATGCGTTACGCGTGATGCGTTACGCGGCTTGTTGTTCGCATAACGGAT